>DATLHD010000085.1:0-3915 GCA_035540075.1 Gemmatimonadales bacterium | reverse complement strand
CCGCCAGCGCGGCCGGTAGCGCGGGCGCGGGGGCAGGGGCGGCGAGCTGATCGGTCGGAGCTGACACAGTCCTATGGTCGTCGCCATTCAGACCTGGGATCTCCACCTCCCCAACTGCCACTCCCTCAAGGAGAAGCGGGGAGTGCTGAAGCCGCTCACCAGTGGGCTGCGGCGGACCCTGAACGTCTCCGTCGCCGAGACGGGGCACCAGGATCTCTGGCAGCGGGCCGAGATCGCCTGCGCGGTGGTAGGCTCGGCTCGGCCGGTCGTGGAGGAGGTCCTCCGCGCCGCCGATCGAACGGTCGAAGAGACCGATGGCGTGCGGATCGTGGACACCGCGATGGTGTATCGATGAGGCAGCCTTCGAGGCAGCCTTCCCGCCGCCCGGAGCAGGTCGCCGGCACCATCCGGCAGGTGGTCGCGGAGGCGCTGGCCCGCGACATCCGCGACCCCCGGGTCGGATTCGTCACCGTCACCGGCGTCCTCGTCACCAACGATCTCTCCCACGCCCGCGTCACCATGAGCGTCCCCGGCGACGAGGCGGAGAAGACGCGCGCCCTCCAGGGTCTCCAGAGCGCCGCGGGTTTCCTCCGCAGTCGAGTCGCGCGCGCGCTCACCACCCGCATCGTGCCCGAGCTGCACTTCGAGCTCGACAAGGGCGTGGAGCATGCCGCGCGGATCGAGAAGCTGCTCGCATCGATTCGCCGGGAGGAGCAGGGCTGATCGGAGCGCTGCTGGTGGACAAGCCCGCGGGCCTCACGTCCCACGACGCGGTGCAGTGGGTGCGCCGCGCCCTCCGGACCAGGCAGGTGGGGCATACCGGGACGCTGGATCCGTTCGCGACCGGACTCCTGGTCGTGCTGGTGGGACGGGCCACACGGCTCGCGCGATTCATGGAGTCGGAGGCCAAGACCTACCTGGCTACGGTCCGGCTCGGTGTCCGAACCGACACCGACGACCTCACCGGTGCGGTGATCGAGGAGCGGCCGGTCGAGCAGGTGAGCCTGGAGCAGGTGCAGGAGGCGCTGGCCGGGTTCGCGGGAGAGCAGCGGCAGCGGCCGCCCAGCTACTCGGCCAAGCACGTGGGCGGCGAGCGCAGCTACCGGCTGGCGCGGCGGGGAAATCCGGTGGAGCCGCCGGAGACGACCGTGACGGTGCACCGGATCGAGCTGGTGGCGTGGGAGCCGCCGGCGGTGATCTTCCGCGCCACCGTGAGCGCGGGGACGTACCTGCGGGCCATCGGCCGCGACCTGGGCCAGCGGCTGGAGGTAGGCGGACATCTGACCGCGCTGCGGCGTGAGGCGATCGGCGGGCTGCGGGTGGAGCAGGCGGTGCCGCTCCACGAGGTTGGACCCGAGGCGTTACAGCCGCCCGCGCGGGTGCTCGGCCATCTTCCCGCGGTGGAGCTGGATCCAGCGGCGAAGGCGGCCGTGGTGCACGGGCGTGCGGTGGCGGACGGGGGCGCGGCGATGGATCCGGGTATCCCCGTCATGCTTCTCGCGGGGGACGAGCTGGTGGCGGTGGCCCGGCCCGAGGAGGGCCGGCTCCAGCCCACGGTGGTGCTCGCGATCCCATGAGCGAGCCAGCACCACTCGACCTGTTGCCGCGTCGCTCCCGGGGAACCGTGGTGACGGTGGGCTCGTTCGACGGCGTCCACCTCGGGCACCAGGCGGTGCTGCAGGAGATCGCCCGGCGCGCGGAGGCGGCCGGCCGGGAGAGTGTCCTGGTCACCTTCGAGCCGCATCCGCTCGAGGTGGTGAATCCCCAGGCCGCGCCGCCGCTCCTGACGACAGGGCCCGAGCGCCGCGAGGTGCTGGCCCAGACGCCGCTGGACCTGGCCTACTTCCTCCGCTTCGACCGCCGGGTGGCGGGCATGAGCCCCGAGGAGTTCGTCCGGGTCGTCCTGCTGGAGCGCTGCGGGATGCGCGAGCTGGTGATCGGCCACGATCACGGATTCGGGCGGGGGCGGAGCGGCGACGTGGAGACGCTGCGGCAGCTCGGGGCCATCCACGGCTTCGACGTGGACGTGGTCGCCCCGGTGGATTTCGGCGACCAGCACGTCTCCAGCTCGAGGGTACGGCGGGCGGTGGCCGGCGGCGATCTCGCGAGCGCCGCCCGGATGCTGGGCCGGCCGTATACCGTGAGCGGCGTGGTGGGGCACGGCGCGGGCCGTGGGCGGCAGATCGGCGTGCCCACGATCAACCTGACCGACGTGCCGCCCCAGAAGCTGCTGCCACCCGACGGCATCTATGCCGTCGAGGTGGAATGGCGGGGCGGCCGGGTCGGTGGGATGATGCACCAGGGTCCCCGGCCGACCTTCGCGGACGGCCGCCGCACGCAGGAGGCGAACCTCTTCGATTTCGAGGGCGACCTCTACGGTGAGTGGGTGAGGATCACCTGGGTGAAGCGGCTCCGCGACATCGAGCACTTCGCCTCGGTGGAGCAGCTGAAGGAACAGATGGAACGTGATCGTGCCGACTCGCTGGCGGCTCTCGCCGGCGGCGGACCGGTCCCAACCGCGTGACTCACGCCTGAGCTCGATACGATGTCCATTCGCACTCGCATTCTGGTCATCCTGGCCCTCATCGCCCTGAGCGTCTTCTACCTCATCCCGCGCGAGGTCACCGTGCGGGAGCGGGACCTGCAGACGGGGGTGATGCACGACCGCACCGAGAAGCGGATGCCGCTCAAGCTGGGCCTCGACCTCCAGGGCGGGATGCACCTCGCCCTGGAGCTGGACCAGTCCAAGCAGGTCTCCGCCGACCCGGGGCGCGACCTCGATCTCGCCCTTACGGTGCTCCGGAAGCGCATCGACGAGTTCGGCGTTTCCGAGCCGGTGATCCAGAAAGTGGGCGACGAGCGGATCGTGGTCGAGCTGCCGGGTATCGACGACCCCGCGCGGGCCAAGAGCATCGTGCAGCGGAGCGCCTTCCTGGAGTTCCGGATCACCGACGAGACCAACGCCCTGGAGAAGGCGATTCCGGGCATGGATCGGGTGCTGCGCCAGATGGGCGTTCGCGCCGAGGGGGCCGCAGCGGGCAAGCCGTCGGCGGTGGAGCAGCTGCTGGGCGGCGACAGCGCGAGCCAGCCTGCCCCGAAGGGCGCCGCGCCAGACACCGGGAAGAAGCCTGCCCCGAGCCGCAGCGAGGGGGCGGCCGCACCGGATACCACTGCTGCGGATACCGCGACCGCCGCGAACGCCGGCGGCGGCGTGCTGGCCGGACTGATCCAGCCCGCCGCAGGCGGCACGCCCGGCGAGTACATGGTGCCCGAGACCGCGTTTCCCCGGGTGGACAGCCTGCTCAACCTGCCGAATGTCGCCCGCCAGCTTCCGCGCGGCGTGACGCTCCGCTGGTCCTCCACGCCGACCAGCGTGGGCGTGGAGTCCTATCGCTTCCTCTACGCGCTGGAGGACAAGCCGATCATCACCGGCAGCAATCTCGAGGACGCGCAGGCCCAGATCGACCCGCTCACCAACGGGCCGATCGTCACCTTCCAGCTCGACCGCGCCGGGGGCCGCAAGTTCGGCAACGAGACCGCTCGCCACGTGGGTGACTACATGGCGATCCTGCTCGACGGCCGGGCCCAGGGCCGGCCGCCCGTGATCCAGAGCCGGATCGCGCGCAATGGCCAGATCACCCTCCAAGGCCGGACCCTGCAGGAGGCGCAGGACCACGCCCTCACGCTCAAGGCGGGCGCCCTGCCCATTCCGCTCAAGATCGTCGAGGAGCGGCAGGTGGGCGCCAGCCTCGGCGCCGACTCCATCCAGAAGGGGATCACCGCGGGCATCGTGGGCACCGCGCTGGTGGTGCTGATCATGCTGACCTACTACCGGCTGAGCGGAGCGCTCGCGGTAGCGGCGCTCGCGCTCTACATCCTCTTCACGCTCGGCGGGCTCAGCCTCATGGATGCGAC
>DATLHD010000084.1:0-13128 GCA_035540075.1 Gemmatimonadales bacterium | reverse complement strand
CCCCATCTTCCCGATGCCGAGGCTGACCCCGCCGTCCAGCGCGAGACTCGGCGACACGAAGAACTGCACTCCGCCCGATGCGCCCGCCCCGAGACCGGAGAGCGAGAGGTCCGAGCTGGTTCCCGTCTCGAAGTCGTCCATCGTCGTAGTGAGGCTGCGCCGGCCCACCCAGCCGCCGACGTAGGGCATCAGCTTGCTGCCCGTGATTGGGAAGCTGAGCCTCGCGCCGGCCTCGATGTGAGTGAGGCCGAAGTCGCCGTCGAGCCCCGCCTCGTCGACGCCCTGCTTGGCGATGTCGAGCCCGGCATAGGCCAGGAGCCGCGGGGTGACCCGATAGCCCACCTCGACTCCGGCGCCGAGCCCGCCTTGGGTGTCGAGGCTACCAAAATCGTCGCCCACGGAGGTGCCGAGCGCGGCGGTCGAGTGACCGTTGAGCACCCAGCGGGACGACGGCATGACGGGGTGCTGCGACTGCTGCGCGTGCGCCGAGACGGCAAAGGCGACGGTGGCGACGACCGCCAGAAGAATGCGCTGCATGGGAGTGATCCTTTCCTCGAGTTGAGTGATGTGTGTCAGTTGACCCGCCGGAACCCGAACGACGTGTCGAGCTGTCCGTCGCCGTCGAAGTCGTACTTGATGACCACGACATCCTGGAGCACGACGCCGGTGAACTGGTCGCCGTACGTGTCCGAGTAGAACGTGAGCGGCAGTGCACCCTCCTGAGAGATCGGGCCGGCCTGCTTGAACTCGCCCGCGTCGTCGAGGCTGAACTGCGCCTTGTCGTCGGTGTAGCTCAGCGAGAGCGCGAACGTTTGGAGCGCGTCCATGCTCATCGTCGTCGCTTCGAACCGATAGAGCCCGATCACCAGGCCATCGGGGTTGGCGATCGTCACCAGCTGCCCCGGCTCCGATTCGTTGATCCGCTCCAGCACGTAGCTGCCCTGGACGCCGGGTTGAGGCGCCGGCGCCGGCCCCGGATCCTGCGGCGGCGGCGGCGGCTGCTGCGGCGGCGGCCCTGCCGGCGGGTCCGGGAGATCGGGCCCAGTGGCGTCGCGGCTCCCGCCTGAGCAGGCCGCGAGCGCCAGGGCGAGGCAGAGCGCGAAGACCTTCATCGGCGCCCTCATCGGTCGAACACCAGCTGGACGTCGGGGACGCCGTCGTAGCACCAGTCGTACATGATGGTCGCTTCCGAGCGGTCCAGGGTGCCCTGATAGGTGGAGCCGGACACGTTGGACACGAACCAGAACGCGCCGCCGTCCTCCTCGACCTCGCCGTCGTCCTCGTAGCCCCAATCACCGTCCTGGTCGTGGACCTGGAGCCTGATCTGCCAGCTCCCGTCGTCGGTGACCTGGAGGCCGCCGCTGTAGAACCGGGTCACCGTGCAGCCCTCGAGCTGCGCGTCCGTCGGCAGCCCTACCCGCCCGAGCGCCACCAGGTCATAGGTGACCTGCTGCATGTCGCCACCGCCCGGGCCGGTCGGCCCCTTGTCTCCGCCGCAGGCCGCCGCCAGCAACAATGTCGGCCACGGCACCAGCCGCATCAGCCGACGGATTCTCTCGCTCCTCTGCATCGTGCTCTCCTTTCGCTTGCGCGTGAGTGTTGGGTTGAGTTACCGCACTGCCGTGATGATCGAGACGGTGCTGTCGCCGGCGGCATCGAAGCTGCCCCGCACCGTGACCCACTGCTCTTCGTCCAGCGGGTCGGCCGCGGTGAATCCGCGGGCTCGCACTTCGAAGGTCCCCGACATCCGGTCGCGCCTCGACTCCGTGACCGTCACCCACCCCGACTCACCGTGATACCAGCCGAGCGGACGCTCGACGGAGCCGGGCATGAAGGAGGCGTGGAACGAGGTGTTGTCGGTCCCCAGCTCATCCCACGAGGACCGGATCGGATACCGTCCTGGAGCCGGCGGCCGGTCGCCGGCGACGGTGAGCTGGAGCGCGCCGTCCGAGGCCGTGGCGCCGAGCGACACGATCAGAATCGGATGGCCGCGGACGGCCTGGGGCACGACGCTGAAGCGGGCATCCTGACCGCTGGCGCGCAGCGCGACCGCGCCGGTGGACTGCAGGGTGAAGGTCGGCGCCGAGAGCCAGGCAAGGGCGACGGCGGCCGCAGCCAGGGTGCCGAGGGTAGCGGTGCGGAAATACATGGGAGCCTCCTGTTCGATCGGGTCGTGATGTGGCCGGCTGGTACCGGCGCCGCTGTGGAGGACCAGGTTATCCGGCGCCCTCACGTCACGATCACGAGATTCTCACGAGACCCCTTGTGAGCGGCGCGGAGGGGTCGGATATTCGGCCCAACGCGAAGTCCGACAGTGGGTTACTCGTGAAGCGCATCCGGACGCTCGGCGGCCTGGCCGTCTTCGACGGTCCCCGCCCCCTTGGAGGCAACGCCCAGCAGCCCCGGCGGCTGGCGGTCCTTGCCGTGCTGGCCCGCGCCGGCGATCGGGGGGTGAGTCGCGACCGTCTGGTGGGACTCTTGTGGGGTGAGGTGGAGGAGGAGCGCGCCCGCCGGAGCCTCAACCAGGCGCTCTACGCCCTGCGCCAGGAGCTGGGCTCCGAGGAGGCCATCCTCGGCACCCGCGACCTGCGGCTCAATCCCGAGCTGATCGAGGTGGATCTGGCGGCCTTCGAGATCGCGCGCGCGTCGGGCGCGTTCGAGGAGGCCGCGCGGCTGTACGGAGGCCCGTTTCTGGGCGACTTCCATCTGCCGGGGGCGCCGGACTTCGCCCGCTGGGCGGAGGAGGAGCGGGAAGGGATCGCGGCCGACTACCACGCGCTGCTCGAGGCGGCGGCCGCGGCAGCCAGCGCCCGGGACGACCGTGCCGGCGCCGTGCTCTGGTGGCGCCGCCTCGCCGCCATCGACCCGGCCGATACACCGGCCGCCCTCGGCCTGATGCGGGCGCTGGCCGCCGCCGGCGACGCGCCGGGAGCGATTCGGCACGCCGACATCGTGCACCAGATCCGGCAGCAGGAGCTGGAGCTGCCACCGGACCCCGAGGTCGCGGCGCTCGCCGAGCGCATTCGGCGGGGGGAGCTGGCGCCGCCGCCCGCGGCGGTGCCGCTCGCGCCACTCCCGTCCACGACTCCTCTATCGGACATCAGCGCGCCGGTCTCGCGCGGGCGCCGGTCCTTCCTGGTGCCTGCCCTGGTCGTGGGTGGGCTGATCTTGGTCGCTGCGCTCCTCGTCTGGCGCCGGCCGCAGGGGGCGGCCCACCAGCCGGGACCGCCGCGCCTCGCGGTGCTCCCATTCGAGAACCTCGGCGACTCGGCCGACGCGTATTTCGCGGACGGCGTCACCGACGAGCTGCGCGGCAAGCTTGCGGGCGTTGCCGGACTCGAGGTCGTCGCCAGCCTGAGCTCGAACGACTATCGGGGGAGCACGAGGCGGCTGCCGGAGATCGCCCGCGAGCTCGGGGTGGACTACCTCCTGATCGGGAAGATCCGCTGGCGGCGTGGCGCCG
Organism: Gemmatimonadales bacterium; assembly: GCA_035540075.1. Lineage (GTDB taxonomy): Bacteria > Gemmatimonadota > Gemmatimonadetes > Gemmatimonadales > GWC2-71-9 > CAVVWJ01. Next base: position 9,665 of record DATLHD010000084.1, on the reverse strand, counting down.
CCGGCTCCAGCCGCGTGCGGGTGAGTCCCGAGCTCATCCGACTTGCGCCCGACACTCCGCCCACGATCCGCTGGCAACAGCCGATCGACGCCGCCCTCATCGACGTGTTCGCGGTCCAGGCGGACATCGCCGCCAAGGTGGCCGACGCCCTCGGCGTGGTGCTGGGCGACAGCGCGCGGCGCGGGTTGACCGCGAAGCCGACCGACAACCTGGCCGCGTACGACGAATACCTCAAAGGCGAGGCCGCCTCGCAAGGGATGAAGGCGGACCAGGCCGGCCTGCGCCGCGCGATCCGCTACTTCGAGCGGGCGGTCGCGCTCGACTCTTCATTCGCTCAGGCGTGGAGCCAGCTCTCTCGCGCGCGTACTTCGCTCTACTCCAACGGCGTGCCGAAACCCGCCCTCGGCGAGGAGGCGCGGCTCGCGGCCGAGCGTGCCCGGGCGCTCCGGCCCGCGGATCCGCTGGTGTATCTCGCCCTCGGGGACCTCTACGGGAGCGTCAACCCGATCGACAACGAGCGCTCCGTCACGGCATACGAGCGCGGGCTCGGTCTGGCGCCCGACAACGTAGACCTGCTCGGCGCGCTCTCGATGGCCGAGACCAGTCTCGGGCGCTGGGACGGCGCGGCGGTGCGACTCGCACGCGCGGCCCGCCTGGATCCGCGCTCGACCACCGTCGCACGCCGGCAAGCCGCGGTGAACCTGTTCCTGCGGCAATACCCGGCTGCCGACTCGGCCGCCGCCCGGGGAATGGCGCTCGCCCCGACCAGTCCCGCCATGGTCTCGCTCAAGGTCCTGATCGCGGTCGGCCAGGGCGACCTCGACGGCGCCCGGGCGGTGATCCGGGAGTCGGTGAAGCGGATCGATCCGCTGGCGGTCTATGCCTTCATCGCCAGCTACCAGGACATGTACTGGGTCCTCGACGAGCCCGAGCGGCGCGAGGTGCTCGCGGCATCGCCCAGCGTGTTTGACGACGACCGGGCGGTCTGGGGTTTGGTCCAGCTCGGCCTCCATGAGCTCCGCGGGGACCGAATGCGCATGCTCGCCTATGCCGACTCGGCGCGGCTCGCGCTCGAGGAGCAGGTGCGGGCCGCACCCGAGGATGGGCAGCGCCGTGTGCTCCTCGGGCTGGCGCTGGCGTATCTGGGGCGCAGGGCGGAAGCCGAGCGGGAGGGGTTACGGGGAGTGGCGCTGGTGCCGATCAGCCGGGACGCCTACATCGGCCCCTACAATCAGCTCCAGCTGGTGCGGATCTATCTGTTGAACGGAGAGCCGAACAAGGCGCTCGACCACCTCGAGCCGGTGCTACGGGTGCCGTTCTATCTGTCGCCGGGGTGGCTTCGGCTCGATCCGACGTTCCAGCCCCTGCGCGGCAGTCCGCGGTTCCAGCGGCTTCTCGCCGGCCGCTGAGGGTCGTATGCAACGGCTGGCCCTCATCCTCGCACTTGCATTCGGCGGTTCCGCCGCGACGGCAAGCAGTCAGCAGGCGACCACGGGCCAGCGCCCCCAGGAACCCAAACCCCCGTTCCCTTATCGCAGCATCGAGGTGCAATACGCCAATCCGGCCGCGCCGGGCGTAACCCTCGCCGCGACGCTGACCCTGCCCCCCGGCAAGGGAAGCTCTCCCGCTGCACTCCTGATCGGCGGCTCCGGGCAATCCCCCCGCGATCAGCCGTTTCTGGGCCACAAGATGATGCTGGTGCTGGCCGACTACCTCACCCGCCTCGGCATCGCCACCCTCCGCTTCGACGATCGAGGCGCCGGCCAGTCCACGCTCGGCGAGACCAGGATCGAGGACCTGACGACCCAGGATTTCGTTTCCGACGCTCGAGCAGGCCTCGCGTTTCTGCAGACGCGACCCGAGATCAACCGCCGCCGCATCGGGCTCATCGCCCACAGCGAGGGCACCCAGACTGCCGAGATCATCGCCGCGACCTCACCGGAGGACGTCGCGTTCATCGTCCTGCTGGCGGCCGCGAGCGCGAGCCTGACCAAGGGCGAGATCGTCGTGGCGCAGAGCGAGGCCATGGCTCGGCTCGCGGGCCTCTCGGCCGAAGCGCAGGCAGCCGACCGTGACTTCGTGCGCCGGGCCTTGGTCGTGACCCGGAGTCAGCCTGATGGCCAGAAGCGGGTCAGGGAGATCACCGCGATCGCCGAGGACGCGTTGACCCGAGTGCCGGCGAAGGAGCGGGCCGCCGTAGAGCCCGGCATTCGTGCCAGGGTGGAGATTCTCGCGAGCGACAACTTCCATCAGGACGCGGTGACCGCACGGCGTGATTATCTCAGCGAAGTCCGCGCTCCGGTTCTCGCACTGAACGGGGACAAGGATGTGTTGGTCTCCGCCGAGCAGAACGCTCCGCTCCTCGGCAGCTCACTGGAGGGGAACCGAAATGGCACGGTAAGAGTCCTCCCCGGAGTGAATCACATGTTTCAAACGGCGAAGACCGGGGCGATGGAGGAAGTCGGCGGGATCGAGGAGACGTTCGCGCCTTCGGCTCTTCAGCTCATCGGTGACTGGATCGCGGAGCGCGTGCGGGCGCGATAGGCCGTGTCTCGCCGAACCGCGCGATCCAGAGCCGGTCTTCGTCCAGTCCTCGCTCACGCCAGTGCTTCAGGGTGAGCTGGGGCGGCTCGTCCATCGGCTCGTCGGTCAGCCTGAATGTCCCCCAGTGAATGCCGAGCATGAGTGGGGCGTGCGCACCGGTTATATCCCCGTAGATCCGCACGGCCTCCTCCGGATTCACGTGAACGCGCTCCATGAACCAGCGCGGCTCATAGGCTCCTATGGGGATCATCACGAAGTCCAAGGGACCGGACCGCGCTCCGATCTCGCCGAACTCGGGATGGTATGCCGTGTCACCGGCGAACCAGAGGCGCATCCCGTCCAGCGCGACGGCGAACCCGCACCAGAGCGACCGGTTCCGGTCGCCGGCTCGGCGGGCGCTGAAATGCCGCGCCGGCGTGGCCGTGACGCGAAGGCTGCGTGTGGTCGTCTCCTGCCACCAGTCCAGCTCGATGATGTCGCGCGCGCCCCACGGACGGATGTACCTGCCCAGCCTGAGCGGCACGATCCAGGTTGCATCGGGGTTGGCGCGGGCGATCCGCTTCACCGCCGGCCGGTCGAGGTGATCGTAGTGGTTGTGCGAAAGCAGGACCACGTCGAGCGGAGGCAGCGCGTCTATCGCGAGTGCCGGGTGCATCATCCTCCGCGGTCCCATCCTCTGCACCGGGAACGCTCGCTCACTGAACACGGGATCGGTCAGCACGTTCATCCCCCCGATCTGGAGCAGCACGGTGGAATGCCCGATCCAGGTCGCGGTGAACTCGCCCGCGGCGCCCCGTGGATATGCGATCTTCGGCTCCGCGGTGGGAAAGGAGCCTCGTGGAGGCGATGGGGCGGGTCTCCGGGATCGACGCTCACGAGCCCATCGGAGCACCGCCCATGGCCCGTGCGGCTCACTGTGCGGCCAGGGATTGCGAAAGCGGCCATCGGGTCCGAGATGTGCGGTCATGACTGAAAAAACCCTCTTCCCTTGGATACCTTCCGCCTGATGCAGATCGGCATCGATCTGGGCGGCACCAAGACCGAAGCCATCGCGCTCGCCGCCGACGCAGTGATCGCGTCCCGACGGCGGGTGCCGACCCCGCGCGAATACGACGGCACCCTCGAAACCATCGCTCGTCTCGTCGCCGAGCTCGAGGCGGAGACGGGGCGGAGCGGCACCGTGGGAGTCGGCATCCCCGGTGTCGTTACCCGCGCCACCGGGCTGGTCAAGAACGCGAATTCCGTCTGGCTCAACGGCAGCCAGCTGCATGCCGACCTGGAGTCCCGTCTCGCCCGACCGGTCCGCGTCGCCAACGACGCAAACTGCTTCGCCCTCTCCGAGGCCATCGACGGCGCCGGCCGCGGGTACGACACCGTGTTCGGCGTCATCCTCGGCACCGGTGTCGGCGGCGGCATCGTGATCCGCCGGGGGATCCACGACGGACCCAACCAGATCGCCGGCGAGTGGGGGCACAATCCGTTGCCCTGGATGACCGACGAAGAGCGCGCCGCCGCTCCTCCGTGCTACTGCGGGAAGACCGGCTGCATCGAGACCTTTCTCTCGGGTCCCGGGTTCGAGCGGGATCACGCGCTCCATTCCGGCACCACACGTTCGAGCCATGATATCGGCCGGGCGGTCGCTACCGGCGACGTTCATGCGGTCCAGGCGCTTCAGCGATACGAAGATCGCCTGGCCCGTGCTCTCGCCGGGGTCATCAACATCCTCGACCCCGACGTCGTCGTCCTCGGCGGAGGGATGTCCAACCTGCCGGAGTTGGCGCCGGCCGTCTCCACTCTGCTGCCACGGTACGTCTTCTCCGACACCGTTCAGACGCAGGTCGTTCCCAACCTCCACGGCGACTCGAGCGGCGTGCGTGGTGCGGCTTGGTTGTGGCCCATGTAGGCAGACGAGCGGAGTGGCACGCTCAGTCGATCGGCCGGCGCGCCGCCGGTGACAACGGCACTAGTCGCTCGATCGCCTGTGCCAGCTCACCGACCGTGAGAGGACGACGGAGTACCCCGGTCCAGCCCCCTTCGGAGACCCGCCGCGTGGCCGGCGCGAGCAGCACGAGCGGGGCGTCCGAGCCTCGGCGGAGCATCTCGAGATCTCCTTGAGTTTCCTCGGTAAGGGCGTCCTGGTCGATCAGGATCAGACGCACCAGCCCCCGCCCCTCGCCCGACGGGAGCAGGACGCGCGCTCCTTTCACGGTACGAGTGCCGACGGCATCGTAGCCGACCTCCCGGAGCGCCGCGCGGAGCAGCGCTCGCGGCCACTGGGCCGGCATGACCAGCAGGATCCGAGGGGGAAGCGCGGCCTCGGCCATGACGCAAGGTATGCACGGTTCACGTCAAGGTTGGCAACCCTTGAACGTCTCCAAGGCATGCCCAAAGCCATGCTGCTGGCGACCACGCTCGGCCTCCTCGGCGCCTGCGACCCGGAGGACCGTCAGGCTCCGACCACAGCCGAATTTGTGATCGAGAAGGCGCCGGAAGTGAGTGGAGACAAGCAGGTGGGAGTCGCGGGCGAGCCGCTGCCTGAGGATCTCCGGGCGCGTGTCACGCGGGATGGGAAGCCGGCGGCTGGAGTGACCGTTTACTGGACCACCATGCAGGGGGCAATGGACCCACCCGAGGCGGTCACCGATGCCGAAGGAATCAGCGCGTCGCGGTGGACCACCCAGAACACCTACCTGGAGGAAGAGGCCTTCGCGAGCCTGGATCCGGTCACGGCCCCGCGGGTGCCGGGCTCGGTCCTTCCCGGCATGATCATGTACACCGCCCTCGCGTACCCTGACCCCGATGCGCCAAACACGGTTCTGGTGATGAACGACAATCGGTTCGAGCCCGCGAGCATCGCGGTGCCGGTGGGTGGGATCGTCAACTGGTTCTGGCCTGCCGGCAGCGCGGGCCACAACATCGTGCCGGACGACGGCAATGCCCCGGCGACGTCGGGGGCACCGGCCGGCTACCCGAAGTACCTCAGCTTTACCTTCGCGAACCCGGGCGTCTACCGCTATCACTGCGCGGTGCATGGGGGGCCGGGCGGCGTCGGGATGTCCGGCTCGGTGACGGTGCTGACACCCGATCCGCTTCGCTGACCGAGGAGAGCACCCGCAGGTCTTCGGTCAGCCTCAGCACGGCCCGCTCCTTCTGCTTCGCCTCGACGTCCATGATCATTCGGCGCCCGAGCCACGAGCGGGGGAAGTCCGCGACGTCGATGAAGTCGGCGTGCGGCCTGGGATTGCCGGCACCCCAGCCTTCCCGCGGTGAGGAGAGGTGCGTGCGGGGCTCGCGCGCGCCCCACGTGGCCGCGGCGAGATCGGTCGCCTCTGCCACCGATAGCCCGTCACGGTGGCAGCGGTGGTGGTGCACGTCGTAAACCAGCGGCACGCCGACCCGACGGCAGAGCGGCAGCAGATCGCTCGGGGTGAACCGGTGATCGTCGTTCTCCAGCGCCACCACCCGTCGCGCCCGCTCACTCAGCAGTCCGATGCCGCGCTCCAGTCGGTCCACCGCGGCCGCGGCGCCCCCGGCCACGCTCCCGCCGTGAAAGACCACCGTGTCGGCGCCCACCATCTCCGCCATCGCGGCCTGAAACTCCAGTTCCTCGGCCGACGCTCGCACCACGTCCTCCCGCTCGGAATTGAGCACCACGAACTGGTCGGGGTGAAAGCTGAGCCTGATCCCACGCGCACGGGCGAGATCGCGCGCGTGCTCGAATGCCGCTCTGATCACGCCGTTCCTGTCCAACGCCGGCAGAGTGTAGCCGCTCACGGGATGCGTGCCGAGCGGTAGCATCTGGCTGTTGATCCGGAATGCGCCGATCCCCAGCTCGGCGCACCGCTCGACGGCCGCCGCCAGCGCGGCGGCGTTCTCCGACGCGATGGCGGCGAGGTAGGTCCGTCGGGCGGCGCGCGACAAGGTGGAGACGTAGCGATGCGTCGCGGTGCGGAAGTGGATCGGCGAATCGAGAAACTGGCAGCAGAGGCCGAGGCTGAGGGTCACAGGACGCGGACGATCCAGTCCCCCAGCACATATCCCACTACCGCAACGCCGAGGCCCACGAGGAACATGTCCATGCCGCTGCGAAGTACCCCGCGGCCCGTGAACACGCTGCGCGCCGCGCCCACGGCGAAGTGCGAGAGCATCGCGACCGCGAACGACATCCAGATGGCCCACGGCCGGGTGCTCACCAGCAGCGGGGCGACGGGGATGAGCGCGCCGAGCGCGGTAGCGGTCCCGGTCACCCAGGCCTCGCGCATCGGCGTGCTGCTCGCCTCGCCGATCCGGAGCTCTTCGCGAACCTTCTCGTCCAGCGCCCGGTCGGGATCGCTCATGACCTGTGTGGCCAGGGCCTCGGCCTGCTCGGAAGGGATGCCTTTGGCCTGATACAGCAGGCTCAATTCCTCGCGCTCGAGCTCGGGCATGAGCCGGATCTCCTCCCGCTCCATCGCGATCTCGTGCTCGAACACCTCGCGCTCACTCTTGGCGGCGAGATAGCCCGAGGCTCCCATCGAGAGCGCATCCGCGGCGGTGCCCGCCAGACCGGCGACCACGACGGCGTGGCTCGCGATCTCCATGCTCCCCTGGGCGCCGATCATCCCCGCCACGAGGCCAAAGTTGGCGGTGAGCCCGTCGTTGAAGCCGTAGACGACGTTGCGGAGGAAGCCGCCGGCGCCGGTCCGGTGCCAGGGCTCGCCCTCCTGGCCGCTGAGGCGCGCCAGCGCCTGCGCGTGCTCCTTGGATTCCTGGGCCAGCCGCAAGGCGGTGGGAGCGACCGGGCCATCCGGCGTCGCATCGTGGAGCTGGAGGTACCCCTTCACCTCCCGCCCCTCTTCGGCGAGGAGCATGGGCAGCAGCACCGACGTCCCGACCCGCCGGGCCAGCCAGGCGCGGAGCCTCGCCCCCCGACTGGGCAGAGGTACCTGGACGGCGTGTCCCTGCCGTGCCATCAGCTCCCGCCACATGTCCACGTGCCGGTCCTCGACCTCGGCGAGCCTGCGGTACAGGTCGGCCCGGGAGGCGTCGGGCTCGGCCCGAGCCAGTTCCCGGTAGAGGTAGGCGGCGTCGGCCTCGTCGGCGAGGTGGTGGAGCCAGTCGGTGGGGGGAGCGGTCATGCGGGGAAGCTAGCCGGACACCCGAAAGGGCGGACAGGCGGCCCCCCCCCGAAATGTGCCGTCCGCCCGTCCGTCGGGGTGGCAGGGCGGCGCGGCGGGGGCGCTGCAACCATCTCCCGCACCCACGCATCTTTAGACAACCATGTCCCGGACACTATCCATGGATTCCTACCTCCTGGCCGACGCTGAATCCGTAGTCGCGCGAGCCCGGCAAGGAGATGAGACCGCTCTCGAGGCCCTCTACCGGGCCTTCGAGGTGCCGGTGTACAACCTCGCCCGCCGGATCTGCCGGACGACCGAAGACGCGGAGGATGTGCTCCAGGAGACGTTCTTCGAGGTCTGCCGGAGCATCCGGAGCTACCGGGAGGAGGGGAGCCTCTGGGGCTGGATCCGGACCATCGCCGCCAGCAAGGCGCTCATGCGACTCCGCCGGAACAAGTACCGCGAGACGGACGAGCTGCACGAAGAGGTCGTCGGCCGGAGGAAGGACGACACCCACCTCCGCATGGACCTCGAGGCGGCGCTGGAGCGCCTGCCGGAGGTCTCCCGCGCCGTGGTCTGGCTTCACGACGTCGAGGGCTACACCCACGACGAGATCGCGGTGATGATGGGCAAGACGCCGAGCTTCTCGAAGTCACAGCTCGCCCGCGCGCACGCGCGGCTCCGGCGTTGGCTCGGCGAGGAGGTGATCGCATGAGCCACTTGTCGATGGAGACCCTGATCGCCCTGCGGGAGCCGGGGACCGAGCCGGGTGAGGCCGACGCCCGGGAGCATCTGGAGGGCTGCCCCCTCTGCCGCGCCGAGTTCGATCGTCTGCACCAGCGGGTGGCCCGGCTCAAGGCGCTGCCGGCGCTTCGCCCGTCGCGGGAGCGCTGGCCGACGGTCCTGAGCCAGGTCCGCGCCGAGCGTCGGCGGAGGTGGTTTCGATCCGGCGGGCTGGCGGGGCTCGCGGCTGCCGCCTCGGTGGCGTTGGCGCTGGGAGTGACCAGCCTCCGGCCGAAGGAGTCGGGTCCGGACCGGGCCCAGATCCAACAGGCCATGGTCCGGTCGCAGGTGCTGGAGTCGGCGCTGGACCGGTTCGATCCCGCAAGCCGGGTCACGGACGGGCAGACCCTCGGGATCGCCCAGGAGCTGGAGGACCGGATCGCCCGGGTGGATCGGGAGCTGGAGATGGCCGAGCTGATGGAGCAGCAGGCGCGGGACGCTCAGCTCCTGCGGCTCTGGCGCGAGCGGGTCGGATTGCTCGACGCTCTGGTGGACGTGCACGTGACCCGCGCCAGCAACGCGGGGCTCTAGCCCTGGAGGTGATCTCCATGCGACAGCAAGCGATCCTCGGCGCCGTCCTGGCGCTCGGCGGGCTTGGCGGCCCGGTCTCCACGATATCGGCGCAGGAGCCGGACGCGGTCCATCAGGAGAGTCCCCCCGATCGGCTGATGCGGATCATGATGGATCGGCGGGCCCGGCTGGGGATCAAGGTGAACCTCCGCCCTCGGGAAACCGACTCCATTGGCGCGCACGTGGACGCGGTGACGCCGGGTGGCCCGGCCGACGAGGCAGGGATCCGCTCGGGTGACATCATCACCCGCCTGAACGGGAAATCGGTGCTCGCGGGAGGCGCCGCCGAAGGTGGAGACCGGGAGCGGCAGTCGCTCCCCGGACTTCGTCTGGTCGAACTCGCCGCCCGGCTGGAGCCCGCCGATACCGTGCCGGTCGAGTACCGCCGCGGGACGGAGCGGCGCACCGCGTCGGTGGTGACGGTTGACGAGCCCGCCCTGTTCGCCCGGGACGGCGACCACTTCGCCTTCACCTTCCGCGGCCCCCAGGGGGTCGGCGAGGCGCGGGTGGCTCCCTCGCCCGACCTGATGGAGCGGCTCGAGGTGGCGGGACCCCACTGGCAGTTCTTCAGCGGCTCCCCCCTGGGACGTCTGGAGCTGGCCCCGCTCAACTCCGATCTGGGCCGCTACTTCGGCACTGAGGAGGGAGTTCTGGTGATCAGTGTTCCCA
>DATLHD010000083.1:0-5766 GCA_035540075.1 Gemmatimonadales bacterium | reverse complement strand
CGGACCGCGCGAGCCAGCGCGGCGGCGAGACGCCGGTTGATGGCCGGCCCGCGCGCGCCGCGGATGCCGAAGGCGACCCGGAGCGACCGGTGAGGAATCGCGCGGACGGTTGCAAACACCGCATCCACCGATCGGGGATTGCCCACGGTGTCGTCGAGGACCGCGGGTGAGGACCGGTGCACCATCTCCATCCGCCGCCGGATCGGCGCCAGCTCCGCGAGCGATTCCGTGATCCCCGCGGGCGCTCCGCCCGCGAGCAGCGCGACCACGGCCGCCACCGCCGCGTTCGACACCTGATGCACGCCGAGCACCGGCAGCACCAGCGGAATCGCGGTGGGTGCGAGCTCGCCGCCATCCGCCAGCGGCAGGGGGCGGCGGATCTCGAGCGCGAAGACGGATCCCGCCCCGTCGCATCGGAGCCCGCTCACTCCCACGTCAGCCTCCGGGTCGCCCCGGGCCGAGACACCGATCACCGGACGGATCTCGGCGATTCCTGCCTCCGCGACGAGGTCGCTCACGTGGGCATCGTCGCGGCTCACCACCAACGGGGCACCGGGTTGCAGCATATCGAAGAATCGCGCCTTGGTGTGGAGGTAGTGTTCGGCCGTGCCGTGAAAGTCCAGGTGCTCGTCGGGCACCAGGTTGGTCAGCGCGCCGACCTCGAACGTGAGTCCGGCGACACGCTTGAGCGCGATGCCGTGGGAGGTCACCTCCATCACCGCCGTGGTGACGCCGGCGTCCACCATCTGGCGAAGCGCACGGTGGATCGAGGGCGCGTCCGGCGTCGTCATGCCGGTATCCGCGACCTGACCCCGATGCCGCACGCCGAGTGAGCCGATGACCCCCACCCGCACCCCACTCGCCGCGAGCGCCGACTGCACCAGCAGTGCCGTGGTGGTCTTCCCCAGGGTGCCGGTAATGCCGACCAGGCGAAGCCTGGAGGCTGGATGACCGTACAGCGTGGCGGCCAGGCGAGGCACCGCCCCGCGTGGGTCGGGGGCGACGATGGTGGGAAAGTCGGGCAGCGGTGACGCCGAGCAGGCCGCCACGGCGCCACGGCCCCGGGCCTCGGGGATGAAGCGGATCCCGTCGGTGCGCTCGCCGGGCTGGGCGACGAAGAGATCGCCGGGCTGAATCTGACGCGAGTCCACGGCGACACCGGTGACCTCGACGTCGGCGCCATGAAAAGGACGGCCCAGGGCGGCAGCCAGCTCGGAGAGACGGATCACGGCCTCAGGGTCGGGATCGGAGGAGTTTAGCCTCGGCGGGATGGCCGGTGAAGCCGCCTGCGAGTGCGCCGACGTTTTCGTCCGCGGCCGCGCGGATTCGGTGCACGCGGTCGGACGCATCTCTCCTATCCTCGGCCCATGCGATCACACCGCAGCTTCGTGCCGGTGAGCAGCTGGTCCGACCGCCGTCAGCGCCGCGGGGTAGCGGGGGAGCGTGCGGCGATCGCCTACCTCACGGCCTGTGGCTGGAACGTCGAATCGCACCGATTCCGGCTGGGCCGCCACGATCTCGACCTCGTCGTGCGCAGGGGGCACCTGGTAGCGTTCGTCGAGGTCAAGACGCGGAGGTCCAACGCCTGCGGCTCGGCGCTCGAATCCGTCAGCGCTCTCAAGCGCCACATCCTGGGCAAGGTGGCGATGTCCTGGCGACTACGGCACGGCCGGGCGGAGGACACGTACCGGTTCGACCTCCTGGCCATCCAGGACCTGGGTGGGGGTCGCTACGAGGTGGAGCATGTGGAGGACGCGTGGCGGATGGGGTGGAGTGCGTAGCGCTGACAAGAGTGACCGAAAATCGGCCACAGAAATACTATTGCTTCGGAAGTTGTTCGGTATTAGCTTGGGGTTCGCCTAATGCTGTGTAGCAAAATCAGTCACTTCTTACCAGAGGACACCATGCCCGCTGACGAAACCCGGCTCGAAGCCGACCGCCGAAAGGCGCTCGGTCTGGCCATCTCCCAGATCGAGAAGCAGCTCGGCAAGGGGTCCATCATGCGCATGGGCGCCGACACCGCCCGGGTCAAAGTCCCCGCCATTCCCACCGGCGCCATCAACCTCGACGCGGCCACCGGCATCGGGGGCGTGCCCCGAGGCCGGATCACCGAGATCTATGGCCCCGAGTCCTCGGGCAAGACCACGCTCACCCTCCACCTCGCGGCCAACGTCCAGCGGATGGGCGGCGTCGCCGCCTACGTGGACGCGGAGCATGCCCTCGACATCGACTACGCCAAGAAGCTCGGCGTCAACGTCGAGGATCTCCTTGTCTCCCAGCCCGACACCGGCGAGCAGGCGCTCGAGATCGTAGACATCCTGGTCCGCTCCGGTGCGGTGGACCTCGTGGTCATCGACTCGGTCGCGGCGCTGGTGCCCAAGGCCGAAATCGAAGGCGAGATGGGCGACTCGATCATGGGCGTGCAGGCCCGGCTCATGAGCCAGGCGCTCCGCAAGCTCGCCGGCGCCATCAACCGCTCCAACACCTCCGTCGTCTTCATCAACCAGCTCCGCGAGAAGATCGGCGTCATGTTCGGCAACCCGGAGACCACCACCGGCGGCAAGGCGCTCAAGTTCTACGCCTCGCTCCGGCTGGACATCCGGCGCATCGGGCCCGTCAAGGAGCGAGAGACGGTCATCGGCAACCACGTCCGCGTGAAGGTGGTGAAGAACAAGGTCGCCCCGCCGTTCCGGCAGGCGGAGTTCGACATCATGTTCGACGAGGGGATCAGTCACAGCTCGCTGCTGGTCGACCTCGCCTCCGAAGCCAACATCATCCAGAAGTCGGGTGCCTGGTACTCGTACAACGACCAGCGCATCGGCCAGGGCCGGGAAAACGCCAAGCTGTTCCTGCGGGACAACCCGCCGCTCATGACCGAGATCGAGGGCAAGGTGAAGGAGCTCCTCGGCGTTCGCCCGGTCACCGCGGAGGCCACGGAGGAGTGACGGCACGGCGGATCACCGCCCTGGTGCCCGAGCCCCAGGGCGCCGGCTCCATCCAAATCGAGGTGGACGGGACGCGGTTCGGCTCCGTCGCGCCCGAGGTCGTGGGGGTGGAGCAGCTTCGGGTGGGCCTCGAGCTCGACGAGGCATTGCTCGGCCGCCTCGCGGGCTGCGCGGAGGTGGAGGCCACCTACCGGACGGCGCTCAGGGCGGTAGAGCGGCGCTCGTTCGCCCGAGCGGACCTCGGGCGCCGGCTCCGCCGCAAGGGGCACGCGCCCGAGGCGATCGCGTCGGCGCTCGAGCGCCTGGCCGAGCACGGGTTCCTCGACGATGCGGCGTTCGCCGCCAACTATGTCGAGACCCGCGCCGCGAGAGGTCGGGGTCCGCTGCGCCTCGCGCGGGACCTGGCCGCGATGGGGGTCGAGCGAAGCGTCATCGATCGTGCGCTCGCGGCGCACCGCGAGAGCCCCGATGCCGCCGGCGATGTGCCGCACACCCTGGCGGCCAAGCGCGCCGCCCAGCTCGGCGATCTACCCCGGCACGTGCGCCGGCGCCGGGTCCTCGCCTACCTGGCGCGCCGCGGGTACAGCGGGCGAGAGGTGACCGATATGGTGGGCAGGCTGCTCGCCTAGCGAGCGGCCCCCCTCCCTTATATTCTCTCCCCATGCAGTCGGCCCGTATCCGCCGTCTATTTCTCGACTTCTTCGTCGTCAAGGGGCACCGCGAGGTGCCTTCTTCGTCGTTGGTACCCGCGGACGATCCCACCCTCCTGTTCACCAACGCCGGCATGGTGCAGTTCAAGCGCACCTTCCTCGGCCAGGAGCACCGGGAGTACCCCCGCGCCACGACGTGCCAGAAGTGCGTCCGCGCCGGCGGCAAGCACAACGATCTCGAGCAGGTGGGCCATACCAAGCGACACCACACCTTCTTCGAGATGCTGGGCAACTTCTCCTTCGGCGACTATTTCAAGCGGGACGCGGTCGCGTACGCCTGGGAGTTCGTAACCAGCCCCCAGTGGCTTGGCATCCCCGCCGAGCGGCTCCGGGTGACGGTCCACCATACCGACGACGAGGCGCGCCGGTACTGGCGGGACATTTCCGGTCTCCCCGACCACCGCATCTACGGGTTGGGGGACAAGGACAACTTCTGGCAGATGGGCGACACGGGCCCGTGCGGGCCGTGTAGTGAGATCTATGTGGATCTCGAGTGGGCGGAGGGGCGGACCGGCGGACAGCCGGACGAAGTCATCCCCCAGGCGGAGTTCGAGCGGCTCGCCGAGGAAGGCCGGTTCCTCGAGATCTGGAACCTCGTCTTCATGCAGTTCGACCGCTCGGCTGACGGCACCCTCACACCGCTGCCGAAGCCGTCCGTGGACACGGGCGCGGGACTCGAGCGGATCGCAGCGGTGATGCAGGGCGAGGACGACAACTTCCATACCGACGTCTTCCAGCCGCTGATCGATCGCGTCGGTGAGCTGGTCGGCGTGCCGTACGATCGCAACGCGGAGAACCGCGCGTCCTATCGCGTGCTCGCCGACCACGCCCGGGCGGTGAGCTTCCTGCTGGCGGACGGCGTCTACCCGAGCAACGAGGGGCGGGGCTACGTCCTGCGCCGGATCCTCCGCCGCGCGGTGCGCCATGCCTGGCTGTTGGGCCGTCGGGAGCCCACGCTAGCACTGCTCTCCGACGTGGTCGTTCGGCAGATGGGCGAGATCTATCCGGAGCTGACGGCCAAAGGCGGCTTCATCCACGAGGTCACCGAGACGGAGGAGCGCCGGTTTCTGGAGACCATCGAGGGCGGGCTGGCGCGGCTGGAAGAGATCTTCGCCTCCGGAGCGACCACGATCTCCGGCGAGGACGCGTTCAAGCTCTATGACACCTACGGGTTCCCCATCGATCTCACCCAGATCATCACCGGGGAGCGCGGCGTTGGCGTGGAGCTCGCGGGGTTCGAGCGCGCGCTGGACGAGCAGCGCGAGCGATCGCGTGCGGCGCGTGCCGGGTCCGGCAAGGAGGCGAAGGCGGGCGCCCCGGCCGTCCGCACCGCCAAGCGCGACAAGTGGCGATCGGTCAAGCGCGGGAAGCAGCGCTTCGTCGGCTACGACACGACCGAGGCGGACACGGAGGTCCTCGCTTTCCGCCAGGACGGGCCTCGGGTAGAGCTGGTCCTCAAGGAGAATCCCTTCTACGCCGAGTCGGGCGGCCAGGTCAGCGACATCGGCGGCGTGCGGGGCGAAGGCTGGTCGCTCGCCGTGGACTCGGTGCGCAAGGACCAGAAGGGAACCGTCGTCGGGGGGGAGTTCGGGGAGGCGTTCGAGCCGACCGGCCTCCACGCGGCCGTGGACACCCCTCGCCGCCGGGACATCGAGCGCAACCACAGTGCCACGCACCTGGTCCACCACGTGCTTCGCAAGCTACTCGGCACCCACGTGCGGCAGCAGGGCTCCCTGGTGCAGTCCGACCGGCTTCGCTTCGACTTCTCCCACCACGGTCCCATCGAACCGGCCACCCTGCGCGCGATCGAGGACGAGGTCAACGACCTGGTCCTGGCCAACGACGTGGTCACGACCCGCGAGATGCCCTACACCGACGCGCTGACGCTGGGAGCGATGGCGTTCTTCTCCGAGAAGTACGGCGACGTCGTCCGCGTGGTGCAGATGGGGCCTTCGATCGAGCTCTGCGGCGGCACCCACGTGCGCACCACCGGACAGGTCGGGCCCTTCCGCTTCACGGGCCAGACCGGTGTGGCCGCGGGGGTGCGCCGGATCGAAGCGGTCACCGGCAGCGGCGCGCTCCGCGCGCTCCGGGAGCAGGAGCAGCGGCTC
>DATLHD010000082.1:0-11348 GCA_035540075.1 Gemmatimonadales bacterium | reverse complement strand
GCGCCTGCCCGATAGGCGGCGAGCGCCTCGGGCAGGCGCTGCTCCCGTCGGAGCTGCTCCGCCTGGGTCCGGAGATCGGCGGCGCTCTGGGCAGCCGCCGGCTGCGCTCCGGCGGTGAAGAGCAGGAGCGCGACGACCGTGAGGACCAAGCCTTCGAGGGTGGGCGTGAGACGCTCCTGCTCGCGGGATCGTGGGGAAGCCGGGGGGGCGAGAGGAGCAAGCCCGGTGCCCGCCGACACGAGGCGGAACATCAAGCGCGGCAAGTACTTGTGGGAATGATTTCGGAGTGCGCGCCGACCGCCGCGGGTGATCCGCGGTCGGAAAGGGCGATTTGCGGTCCGCCTTAGTCGACCTCACCCGCCACCGGCTTGGCTGCAGGGGTGGGCAAAGAACGGCCGGCTCGTCCAGAGACGAGCCGGCCGTCAGCATCTTCGCACCCCAGGCCTTAGAGCTTCTTCACGTTCTCCGCCGCCGGCCCCTTCTGCCCCTGCACGATGTCGAATTCCACCTTGTCACCCTCGGCCAGGCTCTTGAAACCCTGCCCCTGGATCGCGGAGTGATGGACGAAGCAGTCCTTCTGGCCGTCCGCCGGCGTGATGAAACCGAAGCCCTTCGCATCGTTGAACCACTTGACCGTCCCGGTGCTGCGCATATCTCCCTGCTCCTTGGCCTGGTGTAATCGGGAGTGAGGACATGCCGCACGGCCGACTACGGGTAGCGTGGTTCCCACCCCCACGCGGGGTTTGGCGCGCCAGCGCGCCGAAACGCCACCAACGTAGCCCACCGCGCGGGGCTCGGCAAGCCGGCTATGCGCCGGCCGACCTACCCGGGGTCTCGTGAAACGCCCGCTGGGCCTGGCGCAGCATCTCGTCCAGCTCCTCTTTCATCTGCTCGATCTGCTTCTCCATCTCCGCCAGCGAGGCGCAGATTGGCGTGACCGACAGCATGCCGTTGGCCTGGCGCACGATGCTCTGCAGGAAGATATGAACCGAGGGCGCAGTCGAGTGCGCCCGCCGCTGGATGCTGAGGCCGAATCGTGAATTCAAGGATGCGGACACGGCGACCCCTTCCTCAGGGTGAGAAGTTGGGCTTGGGGCGCCGACGCTTCCGCCGCCGCGCGGCCGCAATCTTGAGGCTTCTCGCCGCGCTCGGCTTGAGATAATGGCGCCGCCGCCGGAGCTCCTTGAAGAGCCCTTCCTTCACCAGCTTGCGGCGGAAAAGCTTCAGGGCACGATCTACGCTGTCGCTCTCTCCGAGTAGAACCTCAGCCATGGCCCCTCCGGGAAGAGCGGCGCCACCCAAGCAAAAAGGGGCCCGCGTAACGCCAGCCCCTTCCTGATCACGTTGCCCGCCGGACGCGCGACCGCTCCGGCTTGAGGTGGAACCTATCCACCCGCCGAGAGCGGCGCAAGCGAGGACTCCGCTATCTTGCTTCATGCCCGCGAACGGTGTGACCGGCCCTCGGCCTCCCGTATCCGGACTTGGAGCGGGAGGGTGCCGATGGCCAGGAACAACTACGGATTCGAGAAGCGACAGCGGGAGCTGCTCAAAGAGCGCAAGAAAGAGGAAAAGCGGCAGAAAAAGCTGGAGCGGAGCAATGCCGACCAGGTCGTCGATTCCACGACCCAGGAACCGGGCGAGGGCTCGGACCCCGATTCTTCCAGCTGAGGGGCAGCGCGGGCGGCACGTCGCGCCAGCAGCTGCCGTTGGTAGTGGAATTCCGGACTCGCCTCGCCGTTAACTGATCATCAACGGGGCGAAGGCTGTCAGGAGAGCTATCCTTCGCGGATGACCACCTGCGTCATCGGCGCCGGTGCCGCGGGACTCTCGGCGGCCAGGCATCTTAAGGCGTCCGCGATCCCCTTCGAAGTAGTCGAGCGCGAGCGCGACGTCGGCGGCATCTGGGACGCTTCCCTGCCCCACAGTCCGGTTTACCCGTCCGCCCACCTGATCTCCTCCAAGCCGCTCACGCAGTTCCCGGACTTTCCGATGCCGCGGGAGTACCCCGACTACCCCGATCACGGGCAGGCCCTCGAGTACCTGCGCGCCTACGCGAGGCGGAACGAGCTATACGAACACATTCGCTTCGAGCAGACGGTCGAGCGCGCCGAGCGGGTGGAAGGAGGCGGGTGGAAGGTGTCGTTCGCCGGCGGAGAGGTACGGATCTATGAGGGGCTGATCGTCGCCGCAGGCATCCACTGGGTGCCGATCATGCCGCAGCTGCCGGGGACGTTCCAGGGAGACTGCACGCACTCCCGCGGCTACAAGACGCCGGACATCTTCCGCGGCAAGCGTGTGCTCGTGGTCGGCGCGGGCAACTCCGGATGCGACATCGCGGTCGATGCATCCGAGCAGGCAGAGCGAACCTTCCTCAGCGTGCGTCGCGGCTACCACTTCATTCCGAAGTACGCCTTCGGGCGCCCGATCGACCAGGTCGGCGAGCTGAGTCTCAAGCTCCACCTGCCACTCCCCGTCCGGCGAACTCTCAACGAGCTTGTCCTCAAGTCGGTCGTCGGCGGGCCGGAGGAGTACGGTCTGCCGCGGCCCGATCACCGGCTGCTCGAGAGCCATCCGATCGTGAACTCGAGGATCCTGCCCGCGCTTCGGAGGGGTGACCTGCGGCCGAAGCCGGACGTGGTCGAGCTGAGCGGCCGCGAGGTCGTCTTCAAGGACGGATCGTCAGAGCCGATCGACATCATCGTGTTCGCGACCGGCTACCAGGTGACCTTTCCCTTCTTCGAGCACCGGCATCTCAACTCGTCCGACGGCCGACCCGACTTCTATCTCCACGTCTTCCATCCGACCTGCGACGACCTGTTCATCCTTGGGATGATCCAGCCGGACAGCGGTGTCTGGCCACTCATGGATCTCCAGGCCAGGGCGGTGGCGAGGTACATCCTTGCGGCGGCGGTCGAAGGGCCCGCGATCCGGAAGGTGCGCGCGCTGAAGCGGGGACGGCCTCCCGACCTGAGCGGCGGTATCCGGTACTTGAAGTCCGAGCGCCATCGTTACGAGGTGGAGCACTCGACCTACGCGCGAGAGCTGAAGGAGGTGGCACGGCTGCTCGAGCCCTGAGCGGGCGCGGCCCGCGGCGCCGCGCTCTACTGCCGGGGGTGAAGGCGTCCAACGCCGCCTCCAGCCAAGGCGTGACGCGATACGTTAGACGGTCTGGCGCCTGGCCGGTATATTCGGCCGGTGATCGCACCTACCGATGGGATCGCCGCCGTCGCGGTCGCGCGGGTCTCGCGCCGCCTCATCCCGTTCCTCTTCCTCCTCTACATCCTCAACTTCCTCGACCGGGTCAACGTCGGGTTCGCGGCGCTGGAGATGAACCGCGACCTCGGCTTCGGCCCGGCGGTGTACGGCTTCGGCGCCGGCGTGTTCTTCCTCGGCTATTGCCTGTTCGAGGTCCCCAGCAATCTGGTGCTCTATCGCACCGGCGCCCGGCTCTGGATCGCGCGCATCATGGTGACCTGGGGGCTGGCAGCCTCGGCGATGATGCTGGTGCATACGCCGTGGAGCTTCTATGCGTTCCGCTTCCTGCTGGGTGTGGCGGAGGCGGGCTTCTTTCCCGGCATCATCTTCTATCTCACGTACTGGTATCCCGCGCGGGAGCGCGCTCGTGCCTACGCCTGGTTCCTCGCCGCGATCCCGGTGTGCGGAGTGATCGGCGGGCCGATCTCGGGCGCGCTGCTCGGGCTCGACGGACGGCTCGGCCTGCAAGGCTGGCAGTGGCTCTTCCTGCTCGAGGGCATCCCGTCGGTTCTGGTCGGTATCGCCGTGCTGTGGTTGCTGCCGGACCGTCCGCGGGACGCGCGCTGGCTCCCGGCGGTGGAGCGGGCGTGGCTGGAGGAGCGGCTGGCGGCGGAGGGCCACGATCGAATCGCCCACCACGGCGAAAGCCTTCGCCGGGCGCTCCGCAATCCGATGGTGTGGTGGCTCGGCCTGAGCTACTTCCTGCTGGTCGTCGCACTCTACGGCTTCGCCCTGTGGCTCCCCCAGCTGGTGAAGGCCAGCGGCGAGTTCACCAACTTTGAAGTCGGTATGATCACCGCGATCCCTTATGCGGCCGCGGCCTTGGGGATGGTGCTCGTGGGACGGAGCTCCGATCGCACCGGCGAGCGCCACCTCCATCTCGCCCTGCCCGCGCTGGTAGGAGCGCTGGGATTCATAGCGGTCACTCGGACCGGCAACACGGGTCTGCTGATCGCCGCGCTGTGCCTCTGCGCGTTCGGGGTGCTCGGGTGGCTGGGACCGTTCTGGGCCCTTCCCACCGCGTTCCTGCGTGAGCAGGCGGCCGCCGGCGGCATCGCACTGATCAACTCGATGGGCGCGGTGGGCGGCTTCGTGGGCCCGTACCTGATCGGCGACATCAAGGAGCGGACCGGTGAGTTCGCTCCGGGACTCCTGGTCCTGGCGGGCTCCCTGGCAGCCGCCGCCGCCATCGTCATGGGTCTCCGCGCGACAGTGCTTCGCCGGTCAGGCGACGTCACGACTGCGCCGCTCTAGGTTTCGCAGTCGGTGGGACCAGCCCGTTGAGACGGAGATACACCGCAATCTGACTGTAATGCCCGGCCCACTCCTCCGCCGCGGCGACCATGACTGCCGCCCGGGAGGTCTTCTCTCCGAAGTACGGCACCGTCTCGCCCAGTCCCGAGTCATCCACGCCGGCCAGCGCCGATGCACAGAACTGGAACGTCTCCTTGAGTCGGGCGACGAGCTGCTCCTTGGACGCGCGCGTAACCAGCGCGGCGCGCTTGGGCGCTGCCACGCCGCCGATACTGGAGCAGTAGGCGTCGTTGCCGGCAGCCATGTGGGCGATCGCATCCCCGAAGCTCATCTGGGCGGGGGTCGGCTGGAATCCGTACTTGGCGGCCGGCATGTCCTCAGCGGCAGCGATGAAGTTGGTCGCGGCCCGGCCGGCGGAGGAACGGACGGCCTCGGCTACGGGTGAGGCGGGATCCGGCACGGCACCCGGCCCCTCCAAGGACCAGGCTGCGAGCGCCGTGAGCGCCGCAAGCGGAAGTGTTGCGTTCATATTCGCGATCCGGCTCGGGGGCGAAGGCTTCTGATGGACTCGGCTTCCTCCTAAAACCTACGTCGGCCGCCGGCGCTCGGTGTCATCACCAACTGGCGCGCCCGCGAACCACGACCTAAGTTGGCACCCTCCGCCTCCATCCGGAGCCGGGCCATGACCGATCAGATTGCCACGCTCCCCCCGCGCACGTCCGACGCCGCGTCAGTCCAGGACGCCCTCGATCCTGCCGCGATCACCGCCTTGCGCTCGCGCCTGCGCGGCCAGCTCCTCCGCCCCAGCGACCCCGGCTATGACGACGCCCGCAGCCTCTGGAATGCCATGATCGATCGCCGCCCCGCCCTGGTGATCCGCTGTCTCGGCGTGGGCGACGTGATCGCCGCTGTGGAGTTCGTGCGCGAACATGGGCTGTCGCTCACCATCAAGGGCGGCGGCCACAACATCTCCGGCCTCGCGGTCGCGGACGGCGCCGTCATGCTCGACATGTCACCGATGCGTGGCGTCCGGGTGGATCCGGCGGCCCGGCTCGCCTGGGCGCAGGCGGGCTGCCTCCTGGGCGACGTGGATCGCGAGACCCAGCTCCACGGCCTCGCGGCTCCGCTGGGATTCGTCTCCACGACCGGCATTGCCGGGCTCACCCTGGGCGGCGGGTTCGGGTACCTGACCCGCCGATTCGGCTGGACCTGCGACAACGTGGTCGCCTTCGACGTGGTCACCGCGGACGCGCGCATCGTCCGCGCGACCGAGACTGAGCATCCCGACCTGTTCTGGGCCCTGCGGGGCGGCGGCGGCAACTTCGGCGTGGTGACGGGCTTCACCTACCGGCTCGCACCGCTGGGGCCCGAGATCCTCGGCGGGGCGATCGCCTGGCGGGCCGAGGAGGCGCCTCGGATCCTCGAGGCGTTCCGGACGCTGGGCGAGGAGTCGCCGCCCGAGCTCTCCGTGGCCGCGGGACTGCGCAAGGCGCCACCTGTGCCCTGGCTTCCACAGGAGATCCATGGGCAGGACATCGTGGCCTTCTTCATCTGCTACACGGGTCCGATGGCCGAGGGTGAGCGGCTCCTGGCGCCGATCAAACGGCTTGGCCGGCCCGTCGCGGACATGGTTCAGCGGCGCCCATACGTGATGCAGCAGTGTCTCCTCGACGCCACCCAGCCGAAGGGTCGGCGATACTACTGGAAATCGGAGTTTCTTCCGGGGCACGAGGGTGAGCTTCTGGACCGCGCGCGATCGCACGCCCAGCGCCTAGCCTCGCCGCATTCACTGGTCATCTTCTTCCCGCTGCACGGAGCGATCGACCGGCTCCCGGCCGACCATTCCCCTTTCGGCAATCGGGACGCACGCTCCGTCTTCAACATCGGCGCTTCGTGGGAACGCCCCGAAGATGACGCGCCGAACATCGCCTGGGCCCGGGCGGCGTGGGAGGACCTGCGCCGGTTCTCGACGGGCGGGACCTACGTGAACTTCCTCACCGAAGAGGAGGGGAGCGATCGGATCCGTGCGGCCTACGGTCCGCACTACGAGCAGCTCGCCGCGGTGAAGGCGGAGTGGGACCCGACCAACCTCTTCCACCACAACAAGAACATTCCACCGAGCCGTTGAGTGCACTTCCGGACCTTCCGAGCTGGGCTCCTGCTCGCGCTCGTGTTGGTGCCCGGCCGGAGGGCGGCGCTCCGCGCGCAGACGGCCACTGCGGACAGCGCGCGCATCGAGCGCCTCGCCGCGCTCGGCCGACTCTGGGTCTCCATCAAGTACTTCCATCCCTGGCTCGCCTACCGCCCGATCGACTGGGACGCCGCGCTCGCGACCGCCGTCCCTCTGGTCAACGCCGCGGGTGACCGCGCCGGATACGCCACCGCCGTCCAGCGCATGCTCGACGCCCTGGGCGATCCGGTCACCACGGTGCACCGCGAGCGCGCGCCGGCGCCGCCCCCAAGTCGCGGTGAACCCGACCCGCGCTCCTGGTGGACCCGGGACAGCGTGCTGGTCGTGTCGCTGCGAAACCCCACAGATCTCGACGACGTCACCCGCACCATCGATCGCCTCACCGCCATCGCCGACACCGTCCGCACTGCCCGACGCGTCGTCTTCGACCTTCGCGCAGCCGACGATGAGGGGACCGCCCTCGACTGGGTGATGCAGGAATCCCGGATCCTGAGCCTGTTCACCGCGTCGCCCGTCAGGGCACCCGACCAGCGAGGGCGGCTCCACTCTGGTTTCGTTCCCGAGGATGGCAGCTTATCGGGCTACTACTCGGGCTTCTACACGGTGGACGGAGCCGCACTCAACCCGGTTGACGACACGGCCGCCGCGCGGTCGGCCGTCATCCTGGTCAATGAGGGCTCGTACATACCGCAGGGAATGCTCGCGCTCCGCGAGGCCGGGAGGGCGCGCATCGTCGCCGAGGGAAGCGCAAACGACGCAGGGGTGGTGCTAACCTACGGGTGGCGGTTGCCGGACAGCGTCAAGGTCTCCATCCGCTTGACCGAGCTGCTGTCGGCCGGCGGGCAGGTCACCTCTGTCGCGGATACGGTGGTGCCGACGGATGCGGGGCTGGCCGCGGCGGTCGCGGCCTTCGGGCATCCGCCACTCGCCAGGACCCACGCGAGCGCGTGGCCTCCTGCTCTTGCGTTCGCCCGGCCCGACTCGACGGCGGATCGGGCGTACCCCGACCTTCCCTACCGGCTCCTGGCGGCGTTCAAGATCTGGGCAGTCGGCCAATACTTCTTCCCCTACCGCGACCTGATGAACGAGCGCTGGGACCAGGTGCTCACGCGCTCGCTCCAGCAGGTCGAAAGTGCGCGCGATTCCCTCGAGTACGGCCTCACCCTCGCCACCATGGCGACCCACCTGCACGATTCGCACGTGCGACTGACTTCTCCGGCGATCCGGGCCCACTTCGGCGTGGGACGCGCACCGGTCTACATCCGGATGATCGAGGGGCAGCCGGTCATCGCCCACTTCATGGACGACTCCGCTCTGGCCGGGGGAGCGCGGGTGGGAGACATCGTCGTGGCGGTGGACGGGGAAGACGCCCGAGCGCGGATGCATCGCCTCGAACGGTACATCTCGGCATCGACGCCGCAGGCGCTTCAGCGCTATGCGGCGCTGCGCCTGACTGGCGGACCGGTGGGCACTACCGTCACGCTTCGGCTGCGCGGTGCCGGCGGCACCGAGCGCATAATCACCATGACGCGGAGCGAAGCGTTCGACCTCACTGGACGCTCGGGGCCGATGTTCCGGGTGCTGCGCGGCAACATCGGGTACGCCGACCTGGGACGTCTCCCCGCCAGCCAGGTGGACAGCATGTTCGAGCGGCTCAAGGACACGCAGGCGATCATCTTCGACATGCGCGGCTATCCATTCGGCACCGCCTGGAGCATCGCGCCACGGCTCACCAGGAAGGACATGCCGGCGGCGGCACGGTTCAGTCGTCCGAACGCCACGACACCCGACACCACCGAGCGCACCGAATACAGCTTTACCCAGACGCTGCCGCACACCGATCAGTGGCGCTACCTGCGGCCGACGGTCATGCTCATCGACGAGCGGACGCTGAGCCAGGCGGAGCACACGGGCCTGTTCCTGGAGGCGGCGAATGGGACCAAGTTCATCGGCTCACCGACGGCGGGCGCGAATGGGGACGTCACGACGGTGCTGCTCCCCGGAGGCGCACAGATGACGTTCAGCGGGCACGCAGTCCGACATGCCGACGGACGGCAGCTGCAGCGCCTTGGTCTACAGCCGGACGTACCCGCGCGGCCGACGATCGCCGGGGTGCGTGCCGGACGGGATGAGGTGCTCGAGCAGGCCCTGCGATACCTCGAGCGGTCGCTGCCTAAATCGTCGGCGCGCTGAGAGGGTGAGATGCCACGTTACGCGGCGTTCCTGCGCGGAGTGAGTCCGATGAACGCGAAGATGCCCGCGCTGAAGGGGGCGTTCGAGGCGGCGGGGTTTACCGGGGTGCGAACGGTCATCTCCAGCGGCAACGTGGTGTTCGACGCCCGGCGGGCGTCCGAGTCCTCGCTCGAGCAGCGGTCGGAGAAGGCGATGGCGGAACACCTCGGCCAGGCGTTCCTCACTATCGTGCGTCCAGTCGAGATGCTTCGAGAGATGCTGGCCTCGGATCCGTATCTTGAGTTCGGGCTCGACCCCTCGGCCAAGCGCATCGTGACGTTCCTGCGGGACGAGCCGACGGTGAAGATGGTACTCCCGGTGGAGCAGGACGGGGCCCGGCTGGTCGCCTTGCGCGGGAGGGAGCTCTTCAGTGCCTATCTGCCGAGCCCCAAGGGGCCCGTATTCATGACGCTGATCGAGCGGACTTTCGGCAAGGAGCTGACGACGCGGACGTGGGATACGGTAGGGAAGGTGGCGCGGGCGTAGTTGTCACCCTGAACGAAGTGAAGGGGGCCATGTTCGATATGGCCCCCTTCGCTTCGCTCAGGGTGACAAAGGAGCGTCTAGTGGGACAAGGGAGCGTCTAGTGGAAGGTGACGCCGAGACCGAGCTGGAAGACGTCCGCGCTCCCGCCGTCGAAGGCGCCGCGGAAGTAGTTGAAGACCGGGGTGATCGACGTGGTCCGCGCCACCCGCATGTCATAGCCCACGCCCATGAGCACGCCGAACCCGTCGTTGGACGCGCTCACGATGCCGTTATCGGCCGACAGCCTCGAGTAGCCCGCACCGCCCTTGAGGAACAGACCGGACTGCACCCTCGGGTACCAGTAGGCCGCGGCCGACGCGTTGCCCAACCGGACCGTCGCACCATCCTCGCTCTTGGTCCAGCCGTTGAACTCCGCACCCAGCAGCAGGCTGGGGCGAAGGGTTCCGCCGAGGGCGAAATAGCCGGTGTAGCTGCCGGTGCGATCGACGCCGTCGCAGCCATCGCAGTTCAGCCCCATGGATCCCCATCCCGCGCCGACGCCGGCCCAGAAGCCTTCCCGGACCTGCGCGTGCTGCGCGGCGGCGGGGGTGGCGAGACTGAGTGTAGCCAGCGTGATCACGCCGGCGATGATCGAGTGTCCCGTACGCATCGTGGCTTCCTTCTAATGGAGGAGGAGGTCGGTTCGCGTGGATCCGAGTGCCACGGGGAGGGGCAACGAGCGTGCCACCTGCAAGCCGGTGTGGGGAAGCGAGTTGGACGCTGGCGATGGAGGTCGAGCGAGAAGAGTGCAAAGGTCGAGCGCAAAATGCCGGGTCACTGGGTGGCCGGCCGCCGCTGGAGGCTGACCGCCGTTTCACCAATTCGTGACAGCCAGGGCCTAGACTAGCCGTTCAACCCTAACCTAGGCCCTTCAGGAGGTCTGCATGTCCGTCACCGCCCTCCCTTCCACCGCCAGCGTAGCCAGCGAGTTGGTCGAGCTCTGCCGGGCGGGCAAGAATCTGGAAGCGATCGACCGGCTGTACTCCCCGAACATCCTCAGCATCGAGCCGATCGGCGACAGGCAGATGCCGGCCGAGATGCATGGCGTCGACGCCGTCCGGGTCAAGAACGAATGGTGGTTCGCCAACCACGATATCCACCGCGCGGAGGTGAACGGCCCGTTCCTCGGCGAGGACCAGTTCGCCGTCCAGTACAGCTATGACATCACCTTCAAGCCGACGGGACGCCGCACGGCAGGCACGGAGATGGCGCTGTACACGGTCGAGGACGGCCGGGTCGTCCGCGAGCAGTTCTTCTACCATATCCCGTCGGATGACGCGGACGGGGACTAACGGGCCAGGCCGGTCTAGTTGGGAAGTGGCGAGTTTACCGGCACAGCCACCGCGGCGCCGCGGCCGCGGCGAGTGCCCTGCAGCGGCGTCACGTGCGCGTCGCCCTCGCTCTTCAGGTACGCGTTGGGGTCGTGCATGAGGGCACCCGCCGGCAGATGCCGGTACAGCTCGCCCAGGTCCCGCTGGATTCGCGCCTCGTAGAAGGCCGGCAGCCGGTCGTCCTCCCCCTCCATGAAGCCGCGCACGCTCGGGTCGCTGTCCAGCAGCCCCCGAATCGTGGTGTGATAGGCGATCCGGCCCCAGCCCTCCGACGACATCGCGCGCACCACGTTCATCCAGCGGGGGATCGGCGCCGGGGTGGCGCCCAGCCGCCGGCCGATCGCCCGCCAGGAGAACGAGTAGCTGGTCAGATCCACCAGCCGGTCGTAGAACTCCGCCCACGAGTAGTTCACCGGCCGGACGTTCATCGCGTGGTTGTTGTTCAGGAAGGTGAACGGGAACGGGAGCACCCGGCCGGCGCGCTGGTAGTCCAGGTTCATCGGCGCCGCCCGGCCGAAGGCCGACAGCAGCGAGTAGGCCGGGAAGGCCCCGGGCGCGAG
>DATLHD010000081.1:0-5550 GCA_035540075.1 Gemmatimonadales bacterium | reverse complement strand
GTCGCTGGAGCGCCGCGGGCCGGCGTGCCGCCGGACTCGCGGGGATTCATCGGGGTCAGCGTGCGTACGGGCGCGCGCGGGGAATGGTCAGAAGTCTTCTACCTGCGGCCCACCAATGGCCGGACCGAGGATCAGCTCCGGAGGAATCACTCGGTCCAGTATCAGTCCGGCCCGGACTACCCCTGGCATCGCCTCCGGGACGAGCATCCCGGCGTCTACGAGTCGTACGCCGACATGGAAGCGGGCGCCTGGACACGGATGCGGATCGAGGTGGAGGGGACCCAGGCTAGACTGTACGTGAACGGCGCCTCGCAGCCCTGTCTCGTGGTCAACGACCTCAAGCAGGGCGACCGCGCCGGGCGCATCGCGCTGTGGGCCCACGTGACTACGGACGCCTACTTCGGACCGATCAGCGTCGCGCCCCGGTAGGGGCGCCCGGCGCTACTGGTCCCATCCACGCGGTGAGTCGCTGCTGCTGCTCGGGCGTTGCATCCGGACGGACGGACAGCAACCATCGATCAGTCGGAGCACTCCCTAACGTCAGTCCGACGCGTCGCAGCTCGCCGCGGCGAGAAACGAGCAGCTCAACCTTGGCTCCAGGCTTGTACTGCTCGATGCGGGCGTCGAGTCCGTCCCCGTCGAGACGAAAGGCGTCGATCGCGATCAGCTCATCGTCGGTAGCCAGTCCCGAGCCATAGGCGGGGGTGCCCCGGAGCAGCCCCGAAACCAGCAGGCGGCCGTCGTCCACCCGCGTGAGGACTCCGAGCCAGGCTTTCTCACGAGCGTCCGGCGCGGGGGGACTGAACCGCAAACCGTACCAGTCGAGCATCTCCGTATAGTCGAGCTCCCCGGTGGTCTCCAGAGTGCGATGGAAGAAGTCGCCGAGATCCGCACCGCCGACCTCATTCGCCACCGCGCGGAAATCCGCCGGGGTGTAGCCGCGCCCGCTGAAGCGGCGATAGGCGGCCCGCATCACGTCGTCGAGACCGCGCGCCCCCTTCGTGAGGCGCCGGAGCCTGGCGTCGAGGAGCAGGCCGACGATGGAGCCCTTCGTGTAGTAGCTCACCGAGGCGTTGGCCGAATTCTCGTCCCGGCGGTACTGCTTGATCCAGGCGTCGTACGAAGCCTGCTCGAGCGGCTGTACCAGCCGTCCGGGTGTGGTCTGCAGCAGGCCAATGGCGGCCGAGATGTCCGCGAGGGTCTGCTCGCGTGACGCCAACCCTGCACGACAGGGGAGCAGCCAGCTGTAGTAGTCGCTGAGCCCTTCGGCGATCCAGAGGCTTCGGGTGTACACCTCGTTCTCGTAGTCGAACGGCCCGAGCTCGACCGGGCGAAGGCGCTTGACGTTCCAGGCGTGAAAGAACTCGTGGGCTACCAGTGTGAGCCAGTCGTGGTACGCACTATCGGTCCGGGTGCTCCAGCGACTGGTGAAGAGGACGGTGGACCCCTTGTGCTCGATGCCGTCGGATTCTTCAGTGAGCAGGTTGAAGAACAGGTAGCGCTGGTATGGCAGGAACCCCCACAGCTCACGCGCTGCACGCACGATGCGTTCGACGTCCCGCGCCGAGCGGGCGCCGTCCCAGACGCCGGCCTCGCCGAAGTTCACCAGGGCGTGCGGCACCTGGTCGACGGTGAACTCGTAGACGGCCGGATTGCCGGCCAGGATCGGAGAGTCGACCAGGGTGTCGAAGTCGGGGGCGCGGTAGTGGTGTGGTCGACCGTCGGCGGCCCCTGGTAACGACGTCAGCGACTTGGACCATGAGGCGGGGAACTCGAGCGCGACCTCGTGAGGACGCCGCACGCGCTCGACCAGGGTGATGTAGGTCGGAGCACCGTTGATCAGGGCGAAGGAATCCTCGACCCAGTTCGTTCTCGCCTGCCGCTCGTGAGCGTAGACGCGGTACGTCAGGACGACGGCGCCGGCTCCGTCGGTCTCCACCCGCCATCGGTTCTTCCTCGACTTGCCGACGTGCAACGCATGCCCGGCCGGATCACGGGCGCGGACTTCCTCTACATGACGCGCGAACTCGCGCACCAGGTACGAGCCCGGCGTCCATACCGGCATCATCAGCTCGATGGCCGGCTTGCGCGACGTCGGGTACGTCGCCTGGACTTCGATGTAATGCGTCTCCGGGGCCGGGATGCGGAGCACATACCGGATGGGTTCCAGCTGCTGTGCGTCTGCGCGGCTCCCAGCAACTGCGGTCGAGGCCAATGCCGCGGCCAGGCCGCACGCCGCCGATCGCCGAGCCATTGATCTCATAAGGGGCCAATATACGACCTGATGTGCCGACCGGATTGCGGGACCGAATCCGGCGAGCACCTCCAGCACCGCGCCTTACGGTAGAAGGAGCCCGGTGCGCGCTCCGACGCGCCAACGGTTCCCACTCCGGAGGCTCCCATGTCCCCCCGACTTCCACTGTTGCTTCTCGCGACGCTCGCCTGCGGCAGCGAAGACCGGCTGGTCCGTCCCGCCGACCAACTCCAGCGCGCGACCGGCCCTTCCTATACCGTGGTCAAGCTCTCCGCCACGCTCGGCGGCACCCAGAGCCGAGGCATGGCGATCAACGGCTCCCGCTGGATCGCCGGCTGGTCCAACCTCTCCGGCGGCACCCGTCACGCCGCCCTCTGGCGCAACGGCGTCATCACCGACCTCCGCACCCTCGGCGGTCCCAGCAGCACCGTCCCCTGGCAGGGCCTGAACGACGCCGGAATGGTGGTAGGGATCTCCCAGACCGCCGAGACCGACCCGCTGGACGAGGACTGGAGCTGCGAGCTGGGCGGGTTCATCCCCAGTCCGAACCCGAGCACCCTTGTCTGCCGCGGGTTCGTCTGGCAGAACGATGTGATGCGCGAGCTCTCCCCGCTCGGCGGGACCCACAGCTTTGCCACCGGCGTCAATGGCCCGGGCCAGATCGTGGGGTGGGGGGAGACGGCGGTGCACGACGGCACCTGCGTGGACAAGCAGGTGCTCGGCTTCCGCGCCGCTATCTGGGAGCCCAAGCCCGGCAACAAGGGACGCATCAAGGCTCGCGAGCTGCCGCCCTGGCACGGCGACAGTGCGTCGGCGGCCACCGCGATCAATGACGCAGGGCAGGCGGTCGGCATCTCCGGCCGCTGTGACCAGGGCGTGGGCCGCTTCAGCGCCCTCCGCGCGATTCGCTGGGACCAGAACGGCAAGCCCGACACTCTGCCGACGCTGGGCGGCCTCACCTGGCACACGCCGATGGACATCAACGAGCAGGGCGACGTGGTGGGGTTCGGCAATCCGCCGGGCGAGAGCCCCGAGGGCGACTTCATCGCGCGGGCCTTCCTCTGGACCGACGGCTCGGCGACGGCCAAGGACCTGCGGACGCTGCCGGGCAACCTCTTCAGCGAGGCGTTCGCGATCAACGAACGGGGCCAGGTGGTCGGGATCTCCTTCGGCGGCACGGCGGCCACCCACGCCTTCCTCTGGCAGAACGACGTCCTGCTCGACCTCAATGATCTGGTGGACATCGCCCCCGACGTGCTCGTCTCCGCCCAGGACATCGATGACGAGGGGAGGATCACCGGACGGGTGCTGGACGGGACGACGGGCCGGGTCCTGGTCTTCGTGGCGACGCCCATTGGGGTGGCGCCCTGACGTCGGCGCGGGTACGGTTTCGATGATGCTGGATGCCGAGGCGTGCAGCCGAGCGGTGTCGTCCCGCGACCCGCGATTCGACGGCGTGTTCTTCGTCGGGATCACCACGACGCGGATCTACTGCCGCCCGATCTGTCCCGCGCGGGTGTCCTATCCCGAGCGGCGGCGGTTCTTCGACACGGCCGCGGCCGCGGAGCGGAGCGGGTTCCGGCCCTGTCTCCGCTGCCGGCCCGAGCTGGCTCCGGGGCGGGCGCTGTGCGACGCGGTCCCCCGGCTCGCCCGCGCGGCCGCGCTCCGCATCGCGGAGGGCGCGCTGAACGGCCGGAGCGTAGAGGCGTTGGCGCGGGAGCTGGGGGTGGGCGGACGCCAGCTCCGGCGGGCGATGGAGCGGGAGCTGGGGGTGTCGCCGGTCGAGCTGGCCCAGACCCACCGGCTGCTCCTCGCCAAGTGCCTGCTGACCGACACCGGCCTGCCGGTCACGCGGGTCGCCTACAGCAGTGGATTTCAGAGTCTCCGGCGGTTCAACTCGGCGTTCCGGGAGCAATACCGGATGAGCCCGAGCGCGCTCCGCCGGACCGACGTGCACGGCCCGGTGGCCTTCGCGCCGGAGTCGGATGGTGCCGGTCTGGTGCGGCTCACCCTGAGCTACCGGCCCCCGCTTGCCTGGGATGCGCTGCTCGAGCGCCTCGGCCGGGACGCGCTCCCTGGGATCGAGATCGTGGGAGACGGCCGCTACAGCCGGACGGTCAGTCTCGACGGGTGCCGGGGAGTCGTCTTCCTCCAGCACGCGCGGCGGGGGAGCCAGGTCCTGCTCGATCTCTCGGTAGGGCTGCTGCCCGTGCTGATGCCCCTCATCGCCCGGCTCCGCCGGCTTGGTGATCTCGACGCCGAGCCGGCGGTGATCGACGCGCACCTGGCGAGCACGGGTCTGGCGGCGCAGGTCCGGCGCCGGCCGGGACTGCGGATGCCGGTGGCGTTCGACGGGTTCGAGGCGGCGGTGCTCGAGCTGGTAGGTGCCGGGTCGGCGGCGCTGGGGAACGTGGTCGCGGCGGCGTCGGAGTCGATGGAAACGGGATGGCCTGGGCTCACGCACTTCGGACTGGACGCGCGGCGGGTGGCGGCGCTCGGGGTGCGTGGGCTAGCGGGGCTCGGTGTGTCCGCCGGCCGGGCCGAGGGGCTCACGGCGGTGGCACGCGCGGTGGCGGCCGGATCGCTCCGGCTCGAACCGGGCGCGGAGCCATTGGAGACACTCCGGCGGTTGCGGGAGATGCCCGGCATCGAGCCGCGGGCGGCGACGGCCATCGTCATGCGCGCGCTTCACTGGCCCGATGCCTTCAGCGACGACGACGCGCGGCTGCAGGGTCTCGCCGAGCGCTGGCGCCCCTGGGGGGCACACGCCGCGGCGCATCTCCGGCTCGACCGCCTGGAGCAACTTCGTGCTCAGCCAGCTCGGCGTTAGGTAGCGCGCTTACCGCTCTGGACACCCCCCGTACCGCGCCTCAACTTGCCTCCATCTACTTCTGTCCGGAGGTCCCCGTGGGCGCCCTGCACACCGTCCTTCTGCTGGCCGCTCTTTTCCCCACGAGCCCCGAGTCCGAGCCGCACCAGGCCCGCGCGCTTCGCGTGACGGTCCTCTCCACCATGCTCGCCGATCACACGGGGATCGGCGAATGGGGCTTCGCCGCACTGGTGGAGGTCGACGGCCGACGGCTCCTGTTCGACACCGGCGAGCGGCCCGAGACCGTCCTGCAGAACGCCCGCGAGCTGGGCATCGATCTCTCCAGCGTCACCGACGTCGTGCTGAGCCATCATCACGCCGACCACGCCGGCGGCCTCATGACGCTGCGCAAGGCACTCGCGAAGCAAAACCCGGCGGCGCTGTCCCGGGTCCATGTCGCCGAGGGCATCTTCCTCGACCGGACGGC
>DATLHD010000080.1:0-11404 GCA_035540075.1 Gemmatimonadales bacterium | reverse complement strand
TGCCTGCCAGCACCTGCGGGACCAGTTCCCCGTGTCCAAGGCTACGATCTCCCATCATATCAAGGAGTTGGTCCGCGCCGGCCTGGT
Organism: Gemmatimonadales bacterium; assembly: GCA_035540075.1. Taxonomy (GTDB): domain Bacteria; phylum Gemmatimonadota; class Gemmatimonadetes; order Gemmatimonadales; family GWC2-71-9; genus CAVVWJ01. The sequence goes on along the minus strand of DATLHD010000080.1, from coordinate 11,317 downwards.
GGAGGCCCGGCGCGAGGGTCAGTTCCTCAACGTCCTGGTTCGCCGGGAGGCGCTCGAGGCCTACGCCGCCGAGCTCCTCCGCCGCGTGGGCTCCGATCCCTCGAGCCTCGCCGAGCCCAAGAACTGAAGTGAAGGATGAGTCATCGACGGATTTGTACTGCCGATCAGTATGATGGTTGTCTAACCCTCTAATAAAGTAGGGAGAAGCCACGGCCGATGGAGGTCCGTTTCCACGCAATCCATCGGGCAGTGGCAGGCACTTTCAACCGGATGGATTCGCCGAATACGGAGTGAGGACACATGCACAAGGCAACGATCTGGCTGACCTTCCTGCTCAACGCCTGCGCTTCAGCCCCGGCCTACCGCGAGCCCGAGGTGGAGATCCCCACCGCCTTCCGGGAGCGGCTCGACACTCTGGCGCCGCCGGCTCAACCCTCGCCGAACGCCGTCCCGGTCGCCACGGCCGACACGGCCGTGGTGGGCGAATACTGGCGCGCACTGGGCGACACCACGCTCGTTCGCCTGCTGGAGGAGGCGCTCGGCGCCAACCTCGACTTGCGTGCTGCCGAGGCACGGATCCGTGGCGCCCGCGCCTCGCGGTTCGAGGCCCAACTCGACTTCGTGCCGACGGTGATCGCCACCGCAGGCTACACTCGGCAGCGGATCGCCAGCGCCAGCTTCCCGGTGAGCGGCGGCGGGAGCTTCCCCGACCAGGACATCTGGGACGCGGGGTTCGACGCGTTCTGGGAGGTGGATGTGTTCGGCCGGATCCGCCGCGGAGTGCAGGCACAAGGCGCGCTGGTCGGCGCGGCAGAAGAGGACCTGCGCAACGTGCGAGTGTCGCTCGCGGCGGAGGTCGCGCGAGCGTATTTCGAGCTGCGCGGAGCCCAGGAGCTGCTGGCCGTCGCCCAGCGCAATGGCCAGAACCAGCGCCGTACCCTGGAGCTGACCCGCGAGCGCCTCGAGGGCGGTCGCGGCACCGCGTTCGACACGGAGCGAGCCCAGACGCAGCTGAGCAGCACGCTCGCCCTCATTCCACCATTCGAGGAGCGGGTCGCGACGGCCCAGTACCGCCTCGGAGTGTTGGTGGGCCGACCGCCGGCCGAGGTCGCCCGTGAGCTGGACTCGGTCGCCCCGATGCCGCCGCTACCACCCGGCGTGTCCGTTTCCTCTCCCGACACGCTGATCCGCCGCCGGCCCGACGTGTCTGCCGCCGAGCGGCGGGTGGCGGCGGAGCACGCCTTTGTCGGCGCGTCGAAGGCGGAGTACTGGCCGCGGCTCAGCGTCGGCGGCTCCGCCGGCCTCACCTCGGACGAATTTGAAGACCTCGGCGGGGACGGCACGTTCCGCTACGCCGTGGGTCCCGTCATCACCTGGCCCTTCCTGAATCTTGGCCGGGTCAAGGCGCGCACGGATCAGGCCCGCTCCCTCGAGGACGAGGCGCGGGCGGCGTACGACCAGACCGTGCTCCTGGCGCTGGAGGAAGTGGAGTCGTCGCTCGTGTCCTACCGGACGTCGCTCGCGAGGATGGCGCAGACCCGTGACGCCGCCGAGGCGAGCGCCCGGGCGGCGGACCTCGCGCGGCTCCGCTTTACCGGTGGGGTGGCGGACTTCCTTCAGGTGCTGGACGCCGAGAGGACGCAGCTGGAGTCGGAGAACCAGCTCGCCCTGGCCCGGACTGTCGCGTCGAACAACTACGCTTCACTGTACAAGGCGCTCGGCGGGGAGCCGATGCAGTAACCGCCTCCTCTGTCATCCCGAGCGCAGCGAGGGATCTTCTCGGCAGTCGTTAGCTACTCGAGAGGATCCCTCGCGTTCGCTCGGGATGAAATCAGGCCCTCCACCAGGCACTCCACCAGCGGTCGCGCAATCGCTCCACCCGGATCGAGCGTCGGGTTGAAGATCCCCACATTCAATCCCACCACCTTTCCCGTCTCCATCACCGCGCGTAAGGCTGCGGAGAGCTCCTCCCAGCTCAGTCCGCCGGGCAACCGATAGTCCACGGCCGGCATGATCCGGTCGTCCAGCACGTCGGCGTCGACATGGATCCAGATGCCCTCGACACCGCTCCCCAGCAGGAGCCTCGCGGCCGTTCCCGCCGTCGCGGCGACCGTAGGCTTCCTCACTTCATTCAGCGGGAACACGTGGATCGCCGTGGTCCGAATGTCCTGACTCCCGTGCTCCCGCTGCTGTTCGGTATCGCGATAGCCGAAGGCGACGATATCCTCCTCGCGGACCAGCGGCCCGCGACCCTCGATGTCGGTCAGAACGGCGGGCCCGTGGCCCGAGACGATCGCGAGATCCATGGAAGCCACTTCGCCACTCGGCTCCGCCTCCGGTTGATAGAAGTCGGCGTGGCCGTCCAGAAAGAACACCCCGAAGCGACCCAGGCGCCGGAGCGCGAGCGCGCAACCGATCAGGTTACTGCAGTCGCCGCCGAGGACGATGGGAAACCTTCCGCGGTGCAACTCGGCCAGGACGGCGTCCGCGAGACGGAGGGAGAATTCCTCGAGCCCGGCCGGATTCAGAATGCCGGTCTCGCGATCGCGGCGGGGATCGTATGGCGGCGCCTCGACCCGGCCGGCGGACTCAGCCCCGAGCCGCGTCCCAAGACCTGCGGCCTCGAGCACCTTGCCCATGCGCTCGACTCCAGTAGGCCTGAGGCCCAGGATGGAAGGAGCATGAATGAAGGCGAAACGTGGCACCGGACCTCCGGGGATCTGGGCTATGAGCTGTCTACTCAAGCCTATAGCCGATAGCCTCGCGACCACCATCTCCCTCCCGATCCCGACGCTTACCGCTACCCCCTTATCCCAGGACCCAGCTTGACGACTCCCGCGTCGGGCACAAGATTGGACTCGATGCCGAAGAAAGACCGAAACCCGACGAGAGCCGACATGGCCACCACCTATTGCGACATCGCCCCGACCCACGAGTGGCACGGCCCCTACCACGACACCGAGTACGGGGCCCGCTGGAGGACGACGCCACGCTCTTCGAGCGACTGGTGCTCGAGATCAACCAGGCCGGTCTCTCCTGGCTCACCATCCTCAAGAAGCGCGAGGCGTTCCGCCGCGCGTACGACGGATTCGACCCCGAGGTCGTCGGCCGCTACCGCGCACGGGAGCGGCGAAGGCTCCTCGCGGACGCCGGCATCGTGCGCAACCGTCTCAAGATCGAGGCGGCCATCGCGAACGCCGCCCGCGTCCTCGAGCTGCGCCAGAGCCACGGCTCATTCGCGGCATGGCTTGGGGCGCATCACCCACGCTCGAAAGAGGAGTGGGTAAAGCTGTTCAAGCGGACCTTCCGCTTCACGGGCGGCGAGATCGTGGGGGAGTTCCTGATGAGCATCGGCTATCTGCCCGGGGCGCACGTCGAGTCGTGCCCCGTGCACCGGCGGATCCTGAAGCTCCGTCCACCGTGGTCGCGAGGCCTCCGGCGGAGGGCCGCCCGATGACACGGCGCATCGCGGGTCCCACGGGGAGGCTCGCCTTGGATGATGGCGGCAGCGGGCCAGCGGTCGTGTTCCTGCATTCGCTCGCCGGCAACTCGGGGCAGTGGGCGGCGCAGATGGAGCACGTGCGGAAGACCCGACGCGCGACCGGGATCGACCTGCGAGGCCACGGCCGCTCGGAGCCCCCGTCCGACGGGCAGTACCGGATCGAGGCCCAGGTGGCCGACGTGGACTCCGTGGTGGACGCCCTGGGGCTGGACCGGTTCGCGCTCGTCGGCCACAGCTTCGGTGCCGGTGTGGCCCTGGAGTACGCGGCTGCCAGGCCCGCGCGCGTCACCCATCTCGTCGTGGCGGACCCGATCGGCGACGGGACGCAGACGCCGGAGGCGGAGGTTCGCCCCTTCCTCGAGGCGATGGACTCGCCCGCCTACACCGAGACGATCGAGGGCTACTGGAGCAGCATCGCGGGCTCCAACGGCGCGGTGCTCGAGCGGCTCCTGGCCGACCTGCGCGCCACACCTCGCGAGACCGTGGTCCGGGGGCTCCACGCGGTCATGGCCTACGATCCCAAGCCCGCCCTGGGAAGGCTGCGCATGCCTGCGCTCGCGGTCGTGACGCCGGCCAACGACTTTCACTACAGCATGCACAAGGTGGGGTCGGGACTGCCTCATCGCGTCATCGAGGGCACCGGGCACTGGCTTCAGATCGAGCGGCCGGCGGAGTTCAACCGCATCCTCGACCAGTTCCTGGCGCAGAAGAAGGGCTGAGTCGGCTCGGTCAGGGCTGGAGGACGTACTCCCGGTAGAGCGCGTCCAACGCGCGCTCGGGATCCGAGCACAGGCCCTCGTGAATGGGCGACGTCTGCAGTACGTCCGAGCGGGGTGAGGTGAGCCAATGGAAGCGCTCCGAGGGCGGCTCGAGCGCTATCGGCCCCGCCGCGGCGTCGCCCCTGCAGATACCCTCGAAGGTCTCCAGGTAGCGCACCAGCAGCTCGTGATCGAGTCCCGGGAACCGCTCGCGCAACCGGGCGGGATCGTTGAGCGCCCGCATGCCGAGGAACTCGACGGTGCGCGCATGCAGGATGACGCCGATCGGGATGAAGTCACCGAGGTGCACGTGCGGGACCACCCGCAGCACCGCGAAGTCGTAGGCCACCCGGCCGTCACCGGTCACCGGCGCGCCGCCCGTCGCTGGGGAGTGGTCCGGCGCATCCGCTCACGCGCCTCGACCGCCGCGGCGACGAAGGCGCGGGGCGCGCCGAGCCGGTCGGTCAGGTACTCGTGGTACCGTTGCCGGTGGAGATCGGGACCTCCCTCCTGCTCGAACTCGGGCCCGGTGAGCAGCTCGTCCGGGACCGCGCTCAGGATCTCCTCCAGCGCTCGGCCTCCAACCGCGGCGGCGGCCGATTCGTCGACCTCATCGATGCCGTCGCTCCAGCCCAGCAGGACGTGATTCCCCACCAGCGGAAACGGGCCGCGGGTCTTCTCCGGAGTGACATTGGCCCAGTGATGATGGACGTAGAGCGCGGCGCCGTGGTCGATGAGCCACGGCCGGCGCTCCCACACCAGCAGATTCGGATTCCGGTGGGTGCGATCGGGGTTGGTCACCAGGGCGTCGAGCCACACGACCCGCGCGGCGAATTCGGGAGTGATCACGGTGCCGGCAGCGGTCGGATCGAAGTTGAATGCACCGTCGAGGTAGCGGAGTCCGACGTTCACGCCGTGGCTCCGCCGAAGCAGATCCTGGATCTCGGGATCGGGCTCGCTCCGGCCGAACGGCGGCGGCAGGTCCACCAGCGCCAGCTGTGGGACCCCGAGCCCGAGCCGCAGCCCCAACAGCCCCACGATCAGCTCTGCCACCAGCGCCTTGGGACCCTGCCCCGCGCCCCGGAACTTGACGACGTAGAGACCGTCCTCGGTATCCACCACGGCCGGCAGCGAGCCGCCCTCGCGGAGCGGCTGCACGTATCGCATCGCTGTTACCCGCGGGATCGGCCGTGTCGCCAACAGCGCTACTCCAGGCCCAGCTCGACAGGCTCCTGCGTACCGGGCCTCAGCTGCTCATTGCGATTCAGCATCCGGACACAGGTATTCCATCGCAAAATCGATTCATCGTTCCCGGGGGGTCGCCGTGCCTCGGCCTTCTCGTACCACTTCAACGCCTCCTGCAGCCAGTGGTACGCCATCTCACCCGCTCCTGGCGTCTGCGGCCGGAGCTGCGCCTTGGCGCAGCGCTCACACACGATTCCCGCGTAATAGGCGCTCTTGTACTCGTCCTTGAGCCGGGGGAGCAGCTCCCGGGCTCGCCGCACGCCCTCGGTGGGGCCCACGTCGAACTGGTCGGTGATGGCCAGGATGAGGGTAACCACCGCCTGCTGATTGTCGGGATCCACTTCCAGCACGTCGATACAGATGCTCTCCGCCGACGACGGGTCGTTGATGAGCCGATAGCGCTCCGCCTTCTGGAGCGCCGCCGGTACGCCTGCCCGGGAGATCGGTTTGGGATCGAAGGTCACGCCTCGGTCTCCCTCCGGCTGAACACCTTGAGCAGCCGACCCACCGGGTCGAAGAACTCGTCCACCACCCGCTCCTTGAGCGGAATGATCGCGTTGTCGGTGATGGTGATGTGCTCCGGGCACACCGCGGTGCAACACTTGGTGATGTTGCAGTAGCCGATGCCGTGGACCCGGCGAAGGTCGGCCACCCGGTCCTCGACGTCGAGCGGATGCATCTCCAGCGCCGCCGCGTGGACCAGGAAGCGCGGGCCGATGAAGGCGTCGTGGAGCTGGTGGTCACGCAGCACGTGGCAGACATCCTGGCACAGGAAGCACTCGATACACTTGCGGAACTCCTGTACCCGGTCCACGTCGGACTGCGCCATCCGCCAGGTGCCGTCGGGGGCATCGGGCGCTCGGGCCCGGAACGGCTTGATGCCCCGCTTGACGGTGAAATTCCAGGAGACGTCGGTCACCAGGTCCTTGATCGGCCTGAAGGCCCGCATCGGCTCCACGCTCACCGGCTCGTCCAGCCGCAGCTCGCTCAGCCGCGTCATGCACATGAGCTTGGGCATGCCGTTCACCTCGGCCGAGCAGGAGCCGCACTTGCCGGCCTTGCAGTTCCACCGCACGGCGAGATCGTTGGCCTGCTCCGCCTGGATCTGGTGGATCGCGTCGAGCACCACCATTCCAGGGGCGACAGTCGTAGTGTAGTCCACCAGCTCCCCACCCGTCCCATCGCCGCGCCAGATCCGGAACGTGGCCCGGCCGACCGGCTCTGGCTCAGCCCGTGGAGTAGCCTCGGCTTCGACCGCCCCGGTATCGACCAGGTCGGGCTTCAGGGTGTCAGTCACTTCTGCTCCTCGATCAGCCGCTTCAGCTCGGCCGGCATCTCGGGAATCGGCTCGCGCGAGAGCTGCATCTCGCCCTCCGACCCCTTCCGAATGACGATGTTGAACCGGCCCGCCGCAGGATCCTTCTCGGGATAGTCGTCCCGGTAATGGCCGCCGCGGCTTTCCCGTCGTTCGACCGCGGCTCGGCCGATGGCCTCCGACACGGTGAGCAGGTTGGGCAGGTCGAGCGCGGTATGCCACCCCGGATTGTACTCCCGGTTCCCGACCACGCCGACCCGTCGGGTCTCCTCCTGCAGGTGCGCGATTCGCTTCAGGGCCTCGCGCATCTCCGACTCGGTTCGGACGATTCCCACGAGGTCCTGCATCGTCACCTGAAGCTCCTGCTGCAGTTGGTACGGTCCCCGGCCATCGCTGCCGGCCCCACGCTCGAACGGCTCGAGGGCACACCGGGCCGTGTCCTCCACCTGCGCGCCGTCCAGGGTCGTTGGACCATTCGACCGGGCATACGCCGCCGCGAACTCGCCGGCTCGCTTGCCGAACACGAGCAGATCGGAGAGCGAGTTACCGCCCAGACGGTTGGCCCCGTGCAGTCCGGCGGCACACTCGCCGGCCGCGAAGAGCCCCGGCACGGTGGAGCCCTGAGTGTCGCCATCCACCTTGATGCCACCCATGATGTAGTGGGTCGTGGGTCCAACCTCCATGGGCGTCGTGGTGATGTCGATGTCGGCCAGCTGCTTGAACTGGTGGTACATGCTCGGGAGCTTCTTGATGATATGCTTCGAGGCGTCAGGCAGCTTCTCCCTGATCCACGAGATGTCGAGGAACACGCCGCCGTGCGGACTTCCCCGCCCTTCGCGGACCTCGCGCAGGATGCATCGCGCCACGTGGTCCCGGGTCAGCAGCTCCGGCGGCCGCCGGGCGGTCTTGTCCCCCTGGGTGTAGCGCCACCCCTCCTCCTCGGTGTCGGCGGTCTGGCTCCGGTAGTTGTCGGGGATGTCGTCGAACATGAACCGCCGGCCCTCGCGGTTGCGGAGCACCCCGCCTTCCCCCCGGACACCTTCGGTGACCAGGATGCCGCGCACGCTCGGCGGCCAGATCATGCCGGTGGGATGGAACTGGACGAACTCCATGTCCTGGAGCGCCGCCCCTGCCTGGTAGGCAAGGGCCTGGCCGTCGCCGGTGTATTCCCAACTGTTGCTGGTGATCGAGAAGGCCCGACCGACCCCTCCTGTGGCCAGCACGATCGCCTTGGACCGAAAGAGCCGGAACCGGCCCCGCTCGCGGTCGTACGCCAGCGCTCCGGCTGCGCGGCCATTCTCGGTGAAGATGCGAAGGATGGTGCACTCCATGTGCACGTCGATGCCCTGATGGATGCTGTGGTCCTGGAGGGTGCGGATCATCTCCAGGCCGGTCCGATCTCCCACGTGAGCCAGGCGGGGATACTTGTGACCCCCGAAGTTGCGCTGGAGAATCCGTCCATCGGCGGTCCGGTCGAACAGCGCTCCCCACGCCTCCAGCTCCCGAACCCGATCCGGCGCCTCCCTCGCGTGGAGCTCGGCCATCCGCCAGTTGTTCAGGTACTGCCCACCGCGCATCGTGTCGGCGAAGTGCACCTGCCAGCTGTCGCGTTGATCCACGTTCCCCAGAGCGGCGGCCACACCGCCCTCGGCCATGACCGTGTGCGCCTTGCCGAGCAGCGACTTGCAGACCAGACCCACTGACACTCCCGCAGCGGAAGCGGCGATGGCGGCCCGGAGCCCCGCCCCGCCGGCACCGACGACGAGGACGTCGTGATCGAAGGTCTGGTAATCAGCCACGGTCGGCTCTCATTCCGGTCTCAGAGAATCCTCAAGTCGGTCCAGACCCCCATCGAGCACAGCCTGACGTACACGTCGGCGAAAGCCACGGAGAAGAGGCTGGCCCAGGCCCAGCGCAGGTGAACCCGGTTGAGGCAGCTGGAGCAGTCGTACATCCGCTTGCGCACCGGAGCTCGAGACAGCCGATCGAGGTATCCGCCCACGATGTGACGCATGGAATGACATCCCAGCGTGTATCCGGAGAGCAGTGTCACGTTGCCCAGCAGCACGAGGGTGCCCACGCCGATGCCGAACGACTTCTCGCCGGTGACGGGATCGGTGAACCAGAGGGCCTGGTAGACGTCATAGCTCAGCACCAGCAGGAACAGGAGCGAAATGTACAGGAAGTAGCGATGGACATTCTGTACGATCAGCGGGAAGGAGGACTCTCCCCGGTATCGGGTGCGGGGCTCGCCGACCGCGCACGCGGGCGGATCCGCCCAGAACGCCTTGTAGTAGGCGCCACGGTAGTAGTAGCAGGTGACCCGGAAGATCCCGGGAAAGGGCAGAATCACCAGGGCCGGCGAGAAGACCAGCCATCCCGGCCACCACTCCGGCTTCGGCCCGAACCACGAGTGCGGCGAGCTGCCGAAGAGCTCCGGCGAGTAGAAGGGAGAAAGGTAGGGTCCGTAGGTGTAGTGGTCGCCCTGGAATGCGGCCCAGGTCGCATAGACGATGAAGCTGGTGAGAATGACGAAGACGATCGCCGGCTGCACCCACCATCGGTCACGGCGCATGCTTTCGCCGAAACGACGCCGAATCACCGGAAGCTGGGCGTGCGCCATGGGGAAGCGCCTTCTGCCTGTGGCGGCCTGGAGATCGATGCAGTGGCAGGACTGATGCGAGCCAGCAGGGATATTCGAGGAGGCTAGGGCGACCTGTCAATGGCCTCCGGGTGGCATGTGGCGCTTTCGCTCTGCTGTCTGCCAAATCCATAGAACGCGCCGATCCTCTCCCCGAGGTACGCGCAGAGCGCCGCCGCCAGCAGGGGCAGCCAGAAGCTCATCGTCTCGTAGGTGGATGAGCTGACGACGCGGGTCCCCCCGCTGCCAATTCCGATCGATCGCAGCGCGGAGCGAAAGTGGGAATCGGTGTAGGTGTTGGCGATCCACCATCCGACGGCGAGCCCCACGAGGGCGGGTGCCTTGGGGAGAACCTGGGAGCGGAGCTGCATCAGGACCGCGCGTCCGAATCCCACTGTCTCGCGCGCAGCCTGGGGCGCCCAGGTCGGGAGCGCGCTCCCGCCATACGGCGCGCCCCACCGCTCGCGGTCACTCGCGGTCATAGCCAGCTGCTCCCGCAGCGCGGCCACTTCACTCGCCGGCGATCCGCTCACCAGCTCCCCGAGCGCTTCGAGCCGCGGCCGCAGCGCCCGACGCTCGATCGACCGCCGATGGCGCAGCACCATGCGGGTGCACACCCCTCTCACGACGACCACCGGTTTCATCCGGCTCGGTACCTCGCGCAGGTCGGCGCGGTCGGCCTCGAGCGACGCCAAACCCTCGGCGAGCAGAGCGGCAGCGCGACGCTCGCCTTCGGCGATCTCGGCGAGGAGTGGGACGAGGGCCTCGCCGCCGGCGGCCCCCGAGCTCGCGACCTCGGCACCGAGACGGCGGAGCGTCAGGCGCTCGCGACGACGCAGCTGACGGGAGCGAAGGTCGAGTCGGATCTCGTGAAACTGGGCTTGGAAACGGGCGAGCATGCCGGCGAATGACGCAAGGATCATGGGCGTTCGGCATGGTCGAAGAACGTCGAGTCAAGTTGTGGTGAGAGAAAGGCTTGCAACCAGCCTTTCCGAGCAACACCGGGCGGCCGGTCAAGGCATTCTGCCGGTCGGCTTGACGTTCCCCACCCCAGGGGTACATTCGGCAGGAGGATACCGAAGAAAACCCGAAAACCAGGCTTGGCCGTGGTCCACCTGCACATCCATTCCCACTTCTCATTCGGCACCGGCGTCTCGAGCCCTGAAGTGCTCGTCGCCGCGGCCGCGGAGCGGGGACATCGGACCCTCGCCTGCACCGACAGCAACGGGATCTACGGCGCCGTCGAGTTCCAGCGGGCCTGCGAGGCGGCTGGCGTACGGCCGATCCTAGGCGCGCACCTGGTCACCGACCACGAGGAGACGGTCGCGCTCGCGATCGATGAGCGGGGGTGGGCGGCGCTCTGCCGGGCGGTCTCGGCGATTCACTGGGCGGAGGTGGAGTGGGGCATTGTCAGCCTGACCCCGGGCGCAGCGAGGGGGAAGGCGGCCATGCCTGGAAATGATCCCCTTCGCTGCGCTCAGGGTGACAAGGGACGATGCCTCCTCTCCAGCCAGCTCGCCTTCGATCGCGACGGCCTCATCCTCCTCTCCCGCGACATCGCCTTTCTCGAGCGCATCGCCGCGGCGAGCGGCACCTGCGATCTCTACGCCGAGCTTATTCCGGGCAAGGAGCGCCACGCCGTCCTCGCCGCCGCCCGCCGGCTCGACATCCCGTCCGCGGCGACCAACGCCGTCGTCATGGCCCATCCCGAAGACTGGGCCCGCCATCGGTTGCTGCGGGCGATTCATCTGAATACGACGCTGTCAGAGCTGGACGGCGGTCGGGCGGGCGGGCGCCCGACCGCCCGCGACTCCTGGCTCCGCCCCGCCGACGACATCGTCCGCCTCATCCCCGAC
>DATLHD010000079.1:0-9144 GCA_035540075.1 Gemmatimonadales bacterium | reverse complement strand
CTCAACGGCCTCGTCTTCAACGCGCTCGGCGTAGTCGTGCTGGGTCAGCTTGAGGATCGCCTTCTCGGTCTCGTGGGAGAGCCAGGTGACGGCGTTCACCGTGCGTTGCGGCGTCCACTCCACCGGACCCAGGAGCCAGGGCGTGGCGACCCGGGTGAGGCGGGCGCCCGCGGCGGTGTCGATGTAGAACGTGGTCGCGGCGTGGCGCTGCAGGAACGTCGCCGCCACCTCGTGATCCACGTCGCCTTCGACCGCGCGGCTCACGATATGCGCCTTGTGCTCTCCGGTGGCGAGTATCACGATCTCGCGGGCCTCGAGAATAGTGCCCACACCCATCGTCACGGCTTCCCGCGGTACGCTGTCCTCGCCGAAGAAGTCGGCCGCGGCGTCCTTGCGGGTGACGAGGTCCAAGGTGATGAGACGAGTCCGGCTCTCGATACCGCTGCCAGGCTCGTTGAAGCCGATGTGGCCGGTGCGCCCGATACCGAGCAACTGGAGGTCGATCCCGCCGGCGGCCCGAATCGCATCCTCGTATCGGCGGCACTCCTCCCCCACCTGCTCGCGCCGCACGTCGCCCCTGAGCATGTGCACGTTGTCCGGGGCGATGTCGAGCAGGGAGAAGAGGTTCTCCCACATGAAGCGGTGATAGGAGTGCACGCTGCCGGGGTCCATGGGGTAGTACTCGTCCAGGTTGAACGTGACGACCTGGGCGAAGCTCAGCCCTTCCTCGCGATGCATCCGGATCAGCTCGCGGTAGACCCCGATCGGCGTGGATCCGGTGGCCAGCCCGAGCACAGTCCGGCGGCCGGCTCGACCCCGGGTGCGCATCAGCTCGGCGATCCTGCACGCGACAAGGCAGCCCAGCTCGTCGTGGTCGCCCACGATGACGGTCGGGATGCGCTCTAGGGATGTGGCCTGGTCCGGCATGCAGCCGAAGGTTAGGGCGGGCGAGTGAGACTGACAACCGCGTACCCGCCTGACAGAGAGAGGCCCCTACTCCGGCTCCACGTTGATCGTGGTCCAATTCCTCTCGCTCCGTGTCACCAGCTTGAGGTGGAGCATGCCCGTACCCGTGTCGTACCAGTACCGGTCTCCAGGACTCGCCTCCAGCTCGGCCAGATCGGCCGCAGGTGGGAGCGGATTCGAGCTGTTGTAGTCCCGGACCACGCTGAACGTGGCCTGGGGATACGGCAGCGTGAGCCGGACCCACTCGCCCTCGACCGTCCGGTTGAGCGAGAGCCAGGGCCGGAGTGGCGCGGAGCCGGCGAACTGGATCGCATAGGCTCGCCCCGGCGCCACCGAAGCGTGCGCCGAGCTGGGGTGGTCAGGAACGCCAACCAGGGTGAGCGCCGCCGCGTCGTCGCGGGTGATCGTGAGCGGCGCCACCACCTCTGCATCGCTCCGCACGCTGAGGCCCACGTAGCGCTGGGTGCAGACGTACGCGTTCCACTCGGCTCGCAGCGTGCACGACGGAGTGACCAGGAAGGGATGGTTCGGCACCACATATGCCCCCGCGGCCCCAGTGACGTCGCCGTCGCGGTCCAGGAAGACCGCCGCCTTGTCGCCGTCCTTGTCCGCATGAGGCGTCTCCAGGTAGTACTGGTTCGCACTGACGAACTCCACGTCGCCCGCGAAGTTGCCGGTGCTCACCGAGAAGCCGTTGTTGCGGAGGAAGCCGAGCGCGCTCCAGGGGATCCCGCCGGACCCGGTGAAGTTGGCGAACGTCACCCGGTCGGTGCCCACTCTGCCGTCGTAGAACTCGTATCCCCGGCGCGAGCCGTCTCCATACACCTCCCCCGCGTCGTTGGCCGACTCGCCCACGAAGAGCGCGTCCTCCACGAAGGTCTCGCTCGAGGCGAACGTGGCGCCGATTCCGTTGTCGGCCACTACGGCGTCGCTGAGACGATGATCCCGGCCCCGGAGCCAGATGGCGCGGCCGGGGTGCTTCCACGCGGTGAACCCGGTGAAGTCGGCTACGACCGCGGTGTTGGCCTCGTTCGGATCGGTGCGCGGGGCATAGAAGACTGTCTCGGTGGTGCCGTCGGGCCTCGGCCCGTCGTCCACGTGCAGGCCGCCGCGCCGGTTGGTGTGGGCGACGTTGCCGCTGAACTCGCGCAACGGGGTGTTCCGGGGCAGCTCGGGCTGCCCGACGGAGAGGCCGGTCGGCGAGGCCGGAAGCGCATACCAGAAGCCGAAGCCCTGGGAGCCGGCTGCGGCGTTGCCGCGCACGGTGTTGTCGGGGTTGGTGATCCAGAAGGTGGCGGCGCGGTTGTCAGTCGGGAGGACGCCGTCGTCCAGGATGGTGGTGCCGAGGCCCAGGTTGCCGGCGATCAGGTTGCCGGTCTCCGCACCGTCCTCCAGGAAGTAGCCGTGACCCAGGTGATCGTGGCAGACGTTCCCCTCTACCCGGGCGTTGTCGGTCCCGTGGACCGTGACGCAGCGGTTGAAGCTCCCCCACACGCTGTTGCCGGCGAAGTACTGCCCGTCCACCGGCCCCATCAGGTGCCAGTGCATCGGGTACCGCGCCATCAGTCCTCGCTGCCCCATGAATCGGAGGGTGACCCCCGAGACCCTGAGCGTGCCGCCGGTCCCCATGAGGTGACCGCCGTAGCCTCCCGCGCTCGTGGCGCTGTCGCCCCGCACCACGACGTTCCGGGTGAGGAGCCCGACCTCCGCGCGCTCATCCACCGTGTGACCCGCGATCGTCTGGAGCTCTCCGTAGTGGGTGAACGCCAGGGGCTGTTCCAGCGTCACGGTCGCCCCGCTCACCGAAGCGACCGCGACCACCTCGGCGTGGCCGGGTTCGAAATCGGTCGAAGCGATGACCAGTCGATCGCCCGCTCGCCAGCCGGGCGCCTCCGCGAGCTGGAGCTGGGCCGAGCCCGCCGTCGCGGTGACGGCCAGACGGGTCCACCCCTGCCGAGCTTCGCCATGCAGGTCGAGCGTCCCGCCCGCGACGCCGAGCACGCGGTTGCCCATCCCCATGACGTTGCCATCGGCCGCGGTGCCGGTCAGGGTGATCGTCGCGCGATGGCTGAACGGTGAGGCGCTGGTGCCGACGCGCAGCGTGCCCAGGACGAGAATGTGGCCGGCGCTCAGCTCGAGGTCCCGCTCGTCGAACACCAGCGCACCTTCGATTCGGAGGCTCGCGAGCGGTGGCGGGCTCACGTCGAGCCGGACCGCCGTGCCCTCCGGGATCACCACCGCCGCGCCGGCCGCCGGGACCTGGCCGCCCGGCCAGGTCGCGCCATCCGACCACGAGACGGTCGCCGGGAGTGGCGGCGTACCGGGATCATCGGGATCCCCGGGCCCGGTGGGTTCGTCGCTCGAGCACGCGAAGAGTGCAAGCGCGAGCGCGCTCGCGCGCAGGCAGAACGCCAGTCGGCCTTGCATACCGGCCTCGTGCGAAGATGGAGAAAGGGGCTAAGTCGCGGTGGCTGCGTCCGGCGAGTGGAGCCACGGCAAGTCCCGGGCGAGCCCGGAGTGCAATCCTGAGCAGGGGCGTGACTTGGCTCACCACCGCCGGCGCCGGCCCGCCCCATCTTCTGGAACCCTCGAGCAGGCGAGTGAGATGGCAGCCCCGGCCGGAGGCGGGCGGGCGACGGCAAGCGCCGCGATCCCCGCCTTCGTGAACGCAGGCGGTGGGAGCGCGAAGGCCGCGATCGAGGCGCTCGAGCGCAACTCCGGATTTGATCTCCGCATCACCAGACCCGAGCAGTGTGTGGTCGCGCTGCGCCGGGCGGCATGCGACGGTGCGCCTAGGGTCGTGGTGGCCGGCGGGGATGGCACCGTCGCCTCGGCGGCGTCGGTCCTCGCGGGCACCTCCACCGCCCTGGCCGTCCTGCCGGGCGGCACGCTCAATCACTTCGCCCGCGATCACGGGATCCCCAGCGACCCCGACGAGGCGCTCCGCGTGGCGCTGGAAGGGCCGGTGAAGGCCGTGGATGTGGGCTACCTCAACGATCAGCTCTTCGTGGGTACCAGCTCGGTGGGTGCCTATGTGCGGTTCGTGCAGACCCGCGATCGGCTGGAGCCCTATCTCGGCTACTGGCTGGCGAGTCTGGCCGCGGGCACGCGCATTCTGCGTGCGCTGCGGAATATCAAGATTACCCTCGAATCTGGAGGTGAGATCCGGGTCTACCGCACGCCGCTGGTGTTCGTCGCCGTCGGCGAGCGGCAGCTGACTCCGCCCGGGCTGGGGCAGCTCGCCGGCGCGCCAGGCGGCGCCTTGCAGGTGGTCGTGCCCCGTGGCCGGCGACAGGCGAGACGCTTCGTCCGCGCCTGGACGAGATTCGACCGCGGGTTGAAGGTCGAGTCTCGTGCCCTGGGGTTGGACAGCGCACTGGTGGACCGACTCACGCTGGATCTGCCGATGCAGGTCGTAAACGTGGCGACCGACGGTGAGATCCGGCGGCAACGGACGCCCCTCGAGTATCGGCTGGCTCGGGGCGCACTGAATCTGGTCGTTCCCTCATAGCGTTCGCTCCCGGCGCGTCATCCAGATCCAGTGCAGCAGCCCGCACGCCAGCGTCCCCGCCAAGACCACGAGCTCCAGGCGCTTCATTCTTAGCGCCAGGACGGCCGAGAAGGCCAGGCCGAGGGCCGCCACCAGCGCTCCGGCGGGCACGCGGAACCAAGCCGGCTCTATGTCTCGTGCAGTGCGCTCCCGTCTGCGGAACACCACCAGCGCGACGGAGACCATCCCGTAGGTCAACAGCCGCGACACGGCCGAGAGTGAGAGGTTGCTCAGGAAGCCGCCGGCCGCGGCGAAGGCCCATACGGCAACCGCGAAGACGGCGACCGAGACGTGCGGAGTCCGGAAACGTGGGTGCACCGCCGCCAGGCGGGGTGGGAGGTCGCCCTCGGCGGCCATCGCGTAGGTGAGTCGCGGCACGTTGACCATCGCGGCGGCCAGGTAACCGTAGACCGACACCAGCGCCCCGGCCGCCATGAGCGCTGCGCCGAGGGGGCCAAGGAAGACCTGCGCCGCGGCGGCGAGGGGCCGGTCGGTGGCGGAGGGATCGGCCAGCATCGCCAGCACCACCACCTGCGCCAGGGTGTAGATCAGCGCGCACAGGCCCAGCGCGGTGAACAGCGCGAGCGGGGCGTCGCGCCGGGGGTCGCGCGCTTCACCGAGCGGAAGGAGCGCCGACTCGAAGCCGCCGTACGCGAACACGAGAAGAAGGATCGCTTCCAGCCAGGACCCGGCGCCGGCGTCGGTCGCTCGCGTCGGGGCGTGGGCGCCTTCCCCACTCGCGATTGCCCACAGGCCGGCGACCAGGAAGATCGCGAGCGGCGCGAGCTTCGTGACAGCGAACGCGCTGCTGGTCCAGACGCCACCTCGGACGCCCCGGTAGTTCGCGACCACCAGGGGAAGGAACACGAGCGCCAGCAGCAGCCGCGACGCCACCGGTGCGGTGGCCCCGGGCCAGAACTCGGCCAGGTAGATGACGAAGAGGTTGGCGTTGGTGGCCGCGGCCGTGAGCCGCACCAGGTACGTAAGCCAAGCCATCTCGATGCCGGCGAACCTGCCGAACGCCACCCTGGCGTAGAGGTAGGTGCCGCCGGCGCGGGTGAAGCGGCTCGCTACCTCCGCGAACGCCGCCACCACGAGCACCATGCCGAGCCCGGCGAGCACCCAGGCCCACGGGCTGGCGCGGCCCAGCTGCCCGGCGATGACGGACGGAAGGCCGAAGACGCTGCTGCCGATGACCGAATTGAGGACGAGCCCCGTGAGGGCGACTCGCCCGATGGCCTTGGGAAGCGCCTCGCCCGGGCGGGTCAGCGGGTCAGCAGCCCGGCGTCGAGAATGAAAGGAGCGCCGGTGACGTAGCGGGCGCGGTCCGAGGCGAGGTACAGCACGGCCGCCGCCACGTCCTCCGGCTCGATCCAGGGCACGGGAAGGAGGTTCCCCGCCGAGCGCTCGGCGATCTCCCTTGGCGTGAGTCCCTCCATCGCGGCCAGACCGTCGTTCATCGGCGTGTTCACCCCGGTGGGATGGATGGAGTTCACCCGGATCCCGTGCGGCGCGAGCTCGATCGCCCAGGACTTGGTGAGGCCGGTGAGCCCCCACTTGGACGCGGCATAGTGGCTCAGCCGGTTCATTCCCCGCAGACCTGCCACCGAGGAGTTATTGATGATGACACCCGACTCCTGCCGGATCATCACCGGGATGACCCGCCTCGCCACCAGCCATGCCCCCTTGAGGTTGATGTCCAGCATCGCGTCCCACGCCTCTTCGGTCAGCTCGTGGGCCAGTCCGTAGGCGCAGATGCCGGCGTTGTTGAAGAGGATGTCGATCCGGCCGAACCGCTCGACCGTTCCGCTCACCGCCGCGGTGACGTCCGCGTCGCTGCGCACGTCGCCGCTGAAGGTGAGGCACTCGGCCCCCAGCTCCGCGCAGGCGCGGGCGAGCGACTCTAGGTCGTCGCGCGAGCCCATGTCGTAACCCGGATAGCTGAGGGGCCGGGCGACGTCGAGCGCACCGATCCGCGCGCCCTCCCGCGCCAGGGCGAGCGCCGTCGCCCTCCCTTGCCCATGCGCCGCTCCGGTGACGAACGCGACCTTCCCCGCGAACTCACCCGGCATGACCGCTCCCGGCCGGCACCCGGCGGTAGGGGTGGAGGTACTCGTCCAGCTCGACCTCGAGCGCGTTGTTGAACACGTTGGTCGCGACCATGATCGCGCCGAAGGCGGTGAGCGCCGTCATCTGGGCGTCGTCGAAGTGCGCGGCGACCCGCCCATACACCTCGTCCGGCACTCGGAAGGGGGAAACTGCGAGACGCCGGCCGTACTCCACCACCGCCCGCTCCCGCTCGTCCAAGTCAAGGCGGTCCGGGTCCTCGCCCTCGTCGATCAGGATCCGGCGGAAGAACGTGCTGCAGATGAGACAGTCGGTTTCCGCCGAGATCGCGTGGGCGAAGAGCACGGTGAGCCGGGGGCCCAGGAAGGGTTGAACCGTGTCGCGGAGCGGATACCACTCCATGAGCGCGTGAAAGGCCGGCAGCGAGTTCAGCAGCGTGCGCTTCATGTTGGTGATGCGGGCGTGTTGCCTGATGTGGTCGTCGTGCGCCTCCCGGACCTCGGGTGGGGCGGAGTCGTAGCTGATCTGGGGGACTCGAGGCACGGGGGCTCCGGGCTGCTGGTCGAGGTGGAATGCCCCGGAATGTATCAATGTCACCCTGAGCGTAGCGAAGGGGGCCGTGCTGGTATGGTCCCCTTCACTTCGTTCAGGGTGACACAACCGCCTCAAAGCTTGACAGCCGCCCAGCCGGGCCCTAATACGAGCAGACTGGTCCCCGCTCGCGCCGTTCCCCCTCACTGGAGGTGGTACATGGACGCGCTCGTCGCCTTGGCTCTCAGCATAGGAATTCTGATCGCCGGCTGGACTTATCTCGCTCTCGGCGTGGCAGCCCTCCCGGTTTGGGCCGGTATCGTGGCATGGGGATCCTTCTTCGCCGCGGGAGGCAAGACCCAGGGGCTGGCCAAGACCATCGCCGCGAACCTGTCCGGAGTGCTCTGGGCGTTCCTCGCCCTCCATCTCTGGAACAGCTTAGGCGGCGGCGTCCCCCTCCTCTCAGCGCTCGTCGGTGTGGCCGCCTTTATGATGGTGGTTCAGGCCAAGATTCCGGCCCTGTCATTCATCCCCGGAGCGTTCCTCGGCGCGGCAACGGCGGTGAGCGTCGTGGTGGGAGCCAACGGGACCTGGACCAACACCATCATCGCCCTCGTGGCAGGCGCCCTCTTCGGCTACGTCTCCGAAATGCTCGCCGGCGTGCTCGGCGGCCGGAAGGTCGCCGCCTAGCCCTTTGACGGCCCGGGATCCGGGGTCCCGTTCCGGGACCCCGGACTCCCTTCCCTAGTTGAGCTCGGCCAGGATGCCCGAGATCCGCTCCTCCTGAGCCGGATTCTTGGTCATCGCGAGCGCCTTGTTGTACTGCTCCCGCGCCTTCTTCTTGTCGCCCTTGGTCGCATAGGCCTCGCCCAGGCTGTCGTACACGTTCCAGCTCTTGGGGTAGTCCTTCACGTTCTTCTGGAATACGACGATCGCGGAGTCGACCTTGCCCTCGCCCAGGAGCTGGTAGCCGTAAGCGTTCATGTCGGGCTCAGTGGCGATCTCGAAGGCGCGCTTGCGGAGAGTGGCGGCGTTGGTTGCGTCACCCTGCTTCTCGAGCAGCGTCGCCTTGAGCCGCAGGTTGTTGAAGTTCTCGTTGATGGCGATCGAGTTCTGGGCCCACTCCGCGGCCTCCGCCAGGTTTACGTCGTTGCCCGCGCACCAGGCGGCGGCCTGCATCCATGGCTGCCAGAAGAAGCGGCCGAGGCCGCGGAGCTGCTGCCGGAGACTGTCCACCACGACCCGCTTGTAATCCACTTCGACCGGGAACGGCACCGCGAGCTTCTCCCATCGCAGGGTTACCGTCGCGGTCCCGGTGCCCGGGTCGTCGAGGGTGTAGGCGAGGTTCTCCTGCATAGGAGCCTCAACCGGCACCGCGGTGAAGCGGACGGCATCCTCCTTCTGGTCGTAGCTGAAGCTGCCCCAGGCATCGGCCTGGTTGCTCAGGATGATGGTCCAGTCCTCGGCGGTGGGAATCATGTGGAGGCCGTAGCGACCGGGCGGCAGCTCCTTGCCGCCAACCCGGACCGGAGAGGAGACCTCGAGGACGGTGTTCTCGTTCGCTCCGGCGCGCCAGACCGAGTCGTAGGGGACGAGCTTGCCCCAGATCTCACGGCCTTTCACTCCGGGGCGGTCGTAGGTGATGCCGATGGTGGCGAGTCCGACCGTCTGGCTGACGGTGGCACGCTGGCTGGCCTTGGGGAGGACCAGGTTGGGAACCTGGGCTGCGAGGTCCAGAGGCATGCCGAAGACGGCGCAGGCCAGGGCGCAGGAGACGAACGAGGGACGCATGCAAGGCTCCGAGCGGAGGGGTGTACAGCACTACGTGGCGGGAAGCGAACTGGTTTACCGGGAATCCGCGCGTTCTGCGTTCATCTGCGGCCCTCCCCTCGCCAGCTCCGGCGCCAGCGGCTCCCTGGTCGTCTGCTCGATGGTCAGCCCCTCCGGCAGCTCGTCCACGGTCGCCCCCAGCTCCCTGAACCGGCGCGCCGTCGCCAGCACTCGGGTTTCCAGTGAGCCCACGGTGCGGT
>DATLHD010000078.1:0-9285 GCA_035540075.1 Gemmatimonadales bacterium | reverse complement strand
AACGTCGCCTGGTCGATGCGGAACCGGTCGCCGCTGGTGCGGATCCCCGAGCGCCGCGGGCTGGGCACGCGCTGCGAGCTCCGGATGCCCGATCCGGCGTGCAATCCATACCTGGCGCTCACGGTCCAGCTCGCGGCCGGGCTCGACGGCATCGAGCGGAAGCTGCAGGCGCGGGAGCCGGTGAACCGCAACATCTTCACCATGAGCTTCCGCGACCGGCGCAAGTACCGGATCGACGAGCTGCCGCGCGACCTGCACGAGGCACTGGAGATGCTCGAGAAGGACGCCCTGGTGAAGGAAGCGCTGGGCGAGCATCTGACCCAACGTTTCCTGGAGGCGAAACGGGACGAGATCTCGGAGTACAACCGGCAGGTGAGCCGGTGGGAGATCGAGAAGTACCTCGGGCGGTATTAGCTCGGAGTGGAGACCCCGCTGAGCGTGAGCAGCACGCTGCCATAGGGGAGCGGCAACGTGAGCTGAACCGGGAGTCGCCGCGCGTCATCGGTCAGGCTCACGGCGACCGTGGATCCGCGCGCGGTGAGCTCGACCATGAGGCATTGCACCGTGTGGCCGTCGAACAGCGCGATCGGCTCGCGGCCCGTCACCCGGACCTGCACGGGGTTGTACCCGGTCTTGAAGTAGCGGGACATCGTGAAGGTCTGGCCCACCTTGAGCGGGACGGTGCGCATGTAGTAGAGGTAGGCCAGCTCGTCCAGCGCGTCGCGCGGCGTCGCCCAGTCCTGGCCCACCCCCTCCTGCCGGTAGCGCCCCGAATCCGGGACGATCTGGTAACGCTCCTCGTTGACCTTGCTCCCCTGCGTCAGCCGGCGGTGGAACCGCAGGGAGGCCAGCCCGCTGGACCGGGTCCAGGAGGTCATCTCGTAGCGGGCCTGGAGGCCGGGCGGCCCGCCTTCGCCGACGGCGCTGAAGACGAACGCATCCGACCCCCGCTCCCGAGTCGTACGGACCACGCTGGCGGTGGCGGTCCCGATCGGGAAATACCCCAGGGTGGCCTCGTACTGGAGCGTTTCCCCTACGGCGAAGGGATAGTTCGGCGCCTGGGTGAGGCCCGCGAGAAGTGCGGCGTGGGCGAGCAAGGTGGCAACGGGCATGGTCGATATGGTCGGTGTGCAGGTGAGAGGAGCAATATAAGCCAGATGCCCGAGGTCACCTCTCCCGTCGCGTACCTCCTGGACCTGGACGGCACCCTGTATGCCGGGGGCGCGGCGATTCCCGGGGCCCCCGAGGTCCTGGAGCGCCTGCGGCGAGACGGCACGCCGTTCCGCCTGGTCACCAATACCACGAGCCGCTCCCGGGCGATGCTTGTACAACGGCTGCGAGGTTACGGGTTCCTCCTGGAGGCCGAGGAGATCTTTTCGGCGACGCTGGCTGGTGCGGCCCTCGCCCGGGAGCTCGGCCACCGGGTCCTGGCTCCGTTTCTCCCGGCGCCCGCGCTCGAGGATCTGGCCGGCTTCGAGCTGGTTGGCGGCGTCAGCGGGCGCACCGGGAAGCCCGACGCCGTGGTCCTGGGCGATCTCGGCGAAGTCTGGAGTTACGCCATGCTTCAGGAGGCCTTCGAGTACGTGATCGGCGGCGCGGTGATCATCGCCCTCTCTCGCGACCGTTACTGGCGGCGGGGTGACCGCCTCGCGCTGGACGCGGGGCCGTTCGTGCGCGCGCTGGAGTATGCAACCGGTGTGGAGGCGAGAGTCGCCGGCAAGCCGAGCCCCGCGTTCTATACCGCCGCGCTGGCGAGCCTCGGGCTCGACGTCTCCATGCGGGCGGTCATGGTGGGCGACGACCTGTGGTCCGACGTCGAGGGAGCCCAGCGGGCGGGGCTCCAGGGGTGGCTGGTGCGCACTGGCAAGTTCCGGGAGAACACGCTGCGCGGCTCGGGCATCACCCCCAACCGGGTGCTGCCGAGCGTGGCCGCGCTCGTCCCTGGGTGAGCGGGATGGCGGGTTATCTTTCGCGCCCCTGTTCCTCTGGAGTGAGGTTGCCGTTCCGGCTGGTCCTGCCGCTGCTCGTCGCCTGTCTCCCCGCCGTGCTGTCCGCACAGACCGCAGCCGTCGATTCGGTCCCGGCGACCTCGCGCGCCGTGATCCGCGCCGTTCGACTGGAGCGGCGCGACATCTTCGATCCCAACGAGCGGCACTGGCTGGCCCGGCTGGCCAACGCGCTGCACATCCAGACCCGCGCACCGACCATTCGCCGGGAGCTCCTGTTCCGGGTGGGCGAGCCCTACGACTCCGCGCGAGAGGCGGAGTCGGAGCGGAACCTGCGGTCGCTCGGCGTCTTCCGCCGGGTCGAGATCGATTCGGTGCAGACGGATACCGGCGTGGTGATGAAGGTGCTCACCCGGGATGGCTGGAGCACCCGGATGGACTGGCGCTTCCGCAGCACCGGTGGCGACATCGAGTTCGCCATCGGCCTGGTGGAGGACAACCTTCTCGGCACCGCTTCCTCCGCCTCGGTGCGTTACCGGAAGACTCCCGACCGGTCCACCGTGGCGCTCGGATTCCGGCGACCCCGCCTCTTCTTCGGGCAGATCGGTGTGGCGCTGGCGTACGAGGACCGCTCCGACGGGCGAGTCAACGCGGCTGCCCTGGAACAGCCGTTCTATTCGCTGACTTCGCCCTTCGCGTTCAGCCTCGGCGCTGAGGACCGCGACGAGCGGGTGCTGCGGTTCTTCGAGGGCGCCGAGGAGGCGCAGGACACGCTTCGCCGCCGCTACGCGCTGGCCCGCTGGTCTTCCGCGTGGGCCCTGCAGAAATCGACCGACGGCTACCTGCGACTCGGCGTCCAGGCGCAGGTGCGGCGCGACGACTTCCTGCCGGACGTCGAGAACCCGACGTTCCCGCGCACGGTGACCGGGGCGTTCGGCCCCTACCTCGCCTGGAACCACGCGAGATTCCTGGTGACGGAGGGCGTGGTCGGGTTCGGGCGCGAGGAGGACGTGGACATCGGCACGACGCTTCGGCTGGGCGTCAACGTCGCACCGAAGGCGTTCGGCTACGAGCGCGACGGCATCGCCCCGCTGGCAATCGCGCGCGTCGGCATGGTGATCCCGGGGGGGTTCGGCTACCTGGAGGCACTGGCCGGCGGCCTCTACAACTCGGCCGGACTCGACTCGGGGGCGGTTCAGCTCGGTGTGACGATGGTCACCAAGCCCTTCCCGCGTCACGTCGCCGTCGTGCATGCGGAAGCTGGTTGGCTGAAGAACCCGCTACCGGGCGCGGAGTTCGATCTCGGACTAGGCATCGGCCCGAGGGCGTTCGGCGATCACGCGTTCACCGGCGATCGCACCTTCATGGCGACGGCCGAGTACCGGGTGACGGTGCTGGACAATTTGCTGGGGTTGATGGGATTGGGTGTCGCGGGATTCGTGGACCACGGCGGCGCCTGGTACGATGGCTCTCCCCGCCGGGTGGGATGGGACACGGGCTTCGGCCTCAGGCTGGGCTCGAGCCGCGCCTCGGCCAACGAGGCGGCGCGAATCGACCTCGCCCACCGTTTCGCGAACGATGTGGAGAAAGCCGGTTGGGTGCTGGTCGTGGGGAAGGGATTCGTCTTCTCCACGGTGGGGAAACGAGCGCTCTGACCTACACCGCGACGTAGCGGCTGAGCACCACCACCAGAATCACGACCGCGATGATCAGAAGGGCCAGCGTGAGCACCGTGATGCCGCGGCGGCCCACAGGTCTGGGAAGGAATCGGCTCATGCCCCCAACGTACCGGGTCGACTTGCCGGAGGCCACCCGCGACGGCTCAATGCTCGCATGCACCTGACTTCCCCGCCGGAGCCACGCATGGCTGCGCCCGGCAGCGCGCCGCTGATCGGCGCCGCGCTCGTGGCGGGCCTGGTGGCCTCCGCCCTCGCGCTCATGCTGTTCATATGGCTGGGGCTGCTGATCCGCTCGCATGCCCCCACGGCGTTCGATATCGTCGGCCGGAACGGGCTTCGCTCGTTGGAGAGTCCGGCGTTGAGTGCGACCATGTGGGGCGCCAGCGTGTACGGGGCGCCGGGCCGTCTCACGCCGCTGGGGCTCCTCGCCGCGGCGGTGTTTCTCGCCCGCGGCTGGCGCCGGGGAGCCTTGCTGGTCATCGTGACGCTCGCGGGGGCCTGGCTGCTCGACACGGGACTCAAGCTGGTCTTCGCACGGGCCAGGCCCGAGCCCTTCTACGACTATTACCCCGCGCCATCGTCCTACAGCTTCCCCAGCGGGCACGCGCTGTTCTCGGTGTGTTTCTTCGGAGGTCTGGCTGTTCTCCTTACGCACAGGATCAACGGCAGGATCGCGCAGGCGACGGTGTGGCTCGTCGCCGTCATCATCATCCTGCTGATTGGGTCTTCCCGGGTCTATCTCGGCGTGCACTACCCCACGGACGTCGTCGGCGGGTACGCCGTCGGACTGGCCTGGGTCACCACCGTGGCGTTTATGGATCGCCTGGCGGAGCACCGCCGGCGCAGGGTGAGCTAGGCGGTCGGGCGGTCCGCGTGGCGCGTGCGCGCCTCGGTCTCGGCTCCGTTGCGCCGGATGCCGCCGCGGAACTCGAAATGCTCCTCGCTCATGAGTCGCTCGCCCTGCGGCGGCGTCGAGGCCGTGAGATGCCAGAGCAGGAGCTGTCGTCCGATGGCACTAGCGGCCTGCCAGGTGCCGGCTTCCAGCGCCGGATATAGGGATGCGTACTGCGGCCGGAGCCGCGCCTCGCGGATAGTGGCTTCCATATGGGGCTCCGAAGCGGGTCAGCGGCGAAGTTGCGGCCGATTCGAACCGGGGGCAAGTGCGGGAAGTCCGGGGTTGAACAACCCCGTTGTGCCGCATTACGTTTGCTGTCCCCGGCGCCGTAGCCAAGTGGTAAGGCAGAGGTCTGCAAAACCTCGATTCGTCGGTTCGATTCCGACCGGCGCCTCTCTCGGCGCAAGGACTTAGGGCCCGCTTCACAGGCGGGCCCTTCGTCTTGGGAAGGTTTCGCTCCATCGCCGTCAAGTGGCGGCATTGCCCGGACCGTCATATCCGGGCCAAACACCCGGACGAAATCATCCTCTCAGGGACACTCCCCGTGTCCGCTACACCGATCATCGCCTTAACGAGGCCTCGAGACCCCGTCAGGACGGGAAACGCTTCCCGCATCGCCTCGTTCAGCGACCGTTCGTTCTCGTGGGTGAACCGCAAGCGCTGTACTCTGAGCCTCTCGATCGAGAGCCGCCTGCAGAACCAATGACCCAAGGAAGACCCCGAGTGGCGGGGCCTAAGTGAAGGCGCCCGGGAGCATCGCTCCCGGGCGCTTCGTTGTGCGCTCCTGTGGCCCGGGCTCAGGTGAGGCATGCCATGGCCAAACGGTGCGTTCCGGCAAAGGGTCATCCCATTCATCGCCGCGTCCACCCCCACAGGAGGTGCCAATGCCCCGCGCGTTCCCCGTTGCCCTGTTCCTGGCCGGAGGGCTGCTTTCCGGCTGCGCTGAAGAGCACACCCCGACGTCGCCGGGCGAGGCGACCCTCGCCCAGCGACTCGCCCGGGTCAAGATCGACGGCGCGATCAGCAACAACGAGTGGCGCGATGCCGCATCACTCGACTTCAAGGTGAACGCGCCCGAGGGCCTGGTGCCCGCCCGCCTGTTGGCCCAACGGGACGACTCCCACCTGTACCTGGCTGTGGTGGTGCAGCGGTCCGCTGGCAATGCGAACACGGAGGCCGACTTCGAGTTCGACAGCGACAACGACGACGTGCCGTTCGAGGAGTTCGACGATGCCTTCGGGACCGGCGGCTTCCCCGGGAGCGGCGGGTGCTTCGATGGGTACCGCGCCATCGTTGGCTCCGGCTCGTTCGATGAGGCGGATGACCTCGATGGGGGAACCAACGACTGCGTTGGCGCGCTGGGCAGCACGGCCACCACCACGACCTACGAGATGCGCCAGCCACTCAACGGCGGGGACATCCACGATATCGCCGTGGGCAAGGCGCTCCGGCAGGTCGGCTTCGAGCTGGATGTGCGCATCCCGCTGCCGGGGCTTGAGATCATCACCGGGAGCGGAGACGAGGCCCGCACCCAGGTCGCGAGCTTCGGCAAGTACTGCAAGATCACTGTGTTCCCAGCTGTCAGCCTGGGCCCCTGCCCCAGCGGCCAGGTTGCTTCCGTCCGGGTGACCCGGAACCAGTCCACGACACAGATCGGCATCATCACGATGAACCCGCACCAGGCGGACGTCTTCCCCCTGGGCCTGTTCACGTACGACTACCTCGGCAACCCAGTGAGCGCGACCTGCACGTGGAGCTCGACCGACCCGGCCATCGTCAATGTGGATGCGGGTGGGGGCTTGTCCACCGGCGACGCGACCGGCTCGGCTGTAATCGTCGCGGCCTGCACGACGCCCGGGTCATCGATCAATACCAACGGGCAGGTGCGGGTGGACGTGACGAACCCGACCTGATTCGCCTCGGTGAGGTGGTCAACAACAAAAAGCGCCCGGGAGCTTCGCTCCCGCGCGCTTGGCCGGACCGGACCCCGACAGTCTTGGCGCGCCACCCCCCGTCTTGGGAAGGTCTTGGGAAGATTCGGCCGGAAAGGGCGCGAAAGGACGCGACTTGCCGGGCTGGGGATAACTGCAAAACCTCGATTCGTCGGTTCGATTCCGACCGGCGCCTCTCAGCTCAGGGCTCGGCCACCTCGATCAGCTCGATGCGCTCACCGCCCTCGTCCGTCTGCTCCTCCAACACCTGACCCACGCCCGGACAGTACACCTTGTGCTCCGCTGATCCCGACTCGAGCGGGTTGCGGTCCGCGTCGGTTCGTCGCTACTGGCCGCGAAATAGCGAGAGGTTCATGCCGAGAAACAGTCGACCGAATGCGGAGTGTGACGCCTACGGCCGCGGCGCTTTCAGCGGAATGATGTAGCGCCCGGTCGAGTCCGGTGGACTCGGACCGACGGGACCGGTGGCGGACTTGCGGAACACTGGAGTCGAGCCGGAGACAACCTCAACGCCCGTGGCTGTGCGCGGGATGCGGATCTCGAGTTGGACCGGTCCGGAGCTCCGCACGGTAAGACGCCCAGGGTCGGAGCTGAACGTGGCGGTGCCACCCACCACGCGTACCGCGACCTCCTCTTCGTCCGTGAGCTCGATCGCCACCTGTCCCTCGGCCATGAGCTGGATGACCAGCCCGTCGGCCGCCGGGACGGCGATGCCCGCCGGCGGTGCGGTCGCGCGCTCCGCCTGCGTCGCGGGCGTGCTGTCGCGGACCCCGGAGCCGGTGCCGAGCAGGCGGTCCAGCGCGGCCGGCAGGGGAGAGCCGGGCAAGGCGTAAGCTGCCCCCGCGATCGATACACCGAGAATGGCCGCCGCCGCGCGCCGGCCCCAGTGGCCGCGCGACGCATTCCGCTCGGCAAGGACGATGCGAGGGTCGAGCGTCGCGACCGGGTGGTCCACCTCCGAGAGCAGGGCGAGGATGCGGTCCTCCTCCACCCGCGCGCCCGCTACCAAATCGCGGCAGGGAGCACAACTCTCCAGGTGGACCCGTGTCTCCGCCTCGGCGGAGCCCAGCTCGCCGTGCAGTAGTCGCTGCACCCGCTCGTCATCGAGGTGCATTGGCGCCCCCCTCGTACGCTTCCCGGAACGCGCGCTTGGCGCGCGCCAGCAACGTGCCCACGCTCGACTCGTTCAAGTCCATCGCGGCCGCGAGCTCGCGATAGGCGTAGCCTTCGGCCCGGAGCAGCAGCATCTGGCGGTCCCGCTCGGTGAGACGGTCGATCGCCGCACGCACCCGCTCTGCTTCGTCCACACCCTCGAGCAGCTGCGCGGGGTCGGGTGCGGGATCCCCCAGGCTGGCCTCCACACGCGCAGAGGTCAGCAGCCTTCGCCGGCGGGCGGCGGTGGATCTCGTGTTGCGAAAGAGATTCATGGCGACCGTGATGAGCCACGCCTCCGGATGATCGGGCAGAGCACCGCGCCGGTGCAGCTTGACGAACGCCTCCTGAGCGAGATCGGACGCGAGCTCCGGATCGCCCGAGAGGCGATCCAGGTAGCGGACCAGGCGGTGGAAGTGACTGTGGAACAGCTCTACCACCTGGTCCTGGAATAACCGTGGCCTCAGGATCGAGATCGTCCGCTCCGGATCGTCCGGAAGGAGGAGCCGGCCAGGGCGCCGGTTTGTGACGGGAACATCAGAATCGCCAGTCCAGCCCGACGACCAGCGGCGCGAATGGGCGCATCTCTACGAGCGACCTTGCGCCGGTGGAGGGATCGGTCGCGACGGCGAGCACGTTGCGCCGGCCGAAGAGGTTGGTCAGCGTGCCGAACAGCCCCAGCTCCACGTCCCGGCCGGCAATGCCGAGGTGCCAGTGCTTGCGCGCCCCGATGTCGAGACGGAAATAATCCGGCAACCGCGTGCCGCCGGGGTTCCGCGCGTCCTGGGTCGGGCTCCCGGCGAACTCGCATCCCTGGTCGAGGAGGTTGCACGACTCCCACTCGAACGCGCCGAGCACGCCGGTGCCCCGGCGGCCGAGCGCTCCGGTGAAGCCCATGTGCACCGAGGCGGTGGGGGAGGGGAAGACGATGAGTCCCAGCTCCAGCAGATGGCTGGTGCCGTGACCCGGAGCGTAGCTCAATGCCCCGTAGATCTCGCGCACGTCCTGGAGACCCCAGCTTGCGAGCGCCCCGTACCAGCGGCCGCTGAGGGCCGCCTCCACGGAGACGCCCTTCGCCGTTCCACGCCCCCCGGCGAAGCCATCGGTCGCGAAGGGCCTGCCGGTCGCCGGCGCCACCAGCAGCACTCCATCGAAGCGGCTCAGGAATGTTTGTGCCCCCAGGCGGACCCCGGGGAGCGGCCGCAGCTCGCCGCCGACCATCATCCGGTCGCTGCTGGCGACCGGCACCCCTGGCGCCCCGGTGCCGATGAACAGGTCCGCTGGGAAGATGCCACCGCTGACCGATTCGGGGTTCCGGAGACTCTGCGCGAATTGATGCGCATGCGTGTAGCTCCCGGCCACGGAGAGAGCACGCGTTGGGCTCCACCGCAGCTCGGCCTGGGGGCCGAGGTACACGTCGCCAGCCGCCGCGGTGGCGGAGAGCGCGAGATCCGCGGAGAGTGTGCCGGCGAGCGGCTCGCGGTGGCGCGCCAGAACCGAGGCGATCGGAATGCGCGAGCCGAGCGAAGAGCCGGTCTCCGCGCCGTCGCGCGGTGACACGCGATACGACGTACGACTGCGCTGGACCCGGACCCCGATGCCGGTGAGACGATCGCCCCGGGTACGCTCGACGGTGGCGAGCAGACCTTGGTCCTCCCGGT
>DATLHD010000077.1:0-6455 GCA_035540075.1 Gemmatimonadales bacterium | reverse complement strand
GGTCGGGACGTCCGCGAGATTCCGCCAGCCTCTCTCGCGACCATCGCCGGCGTGACGCTCTCGCCGGCGCACCTGGTAGCTATGGCGGCCGCGGCGCACGCGGCCAGCACCGAGCTGCCCGCGGATCCGCTCGAGCCGGTCTCGGCGGACACGACCAGGTTGTCTTCTGGTGGAGGGCCCTGCTAGAGCATCAGGGCGCGAGCAGGGCGAGTCCGCAGGCGCAGGGTTGGGCTCATGGGTCGGAAAAGAATCCTTCCAGCGCCGCCGCACACTCGCCGGGCACTTCCTCGGGAAAGAAGTGACCCGCGTCGAGCGCCGAGCCGCGGACGTCGAGGGCCCATTGCCGCCAGATCTCCAGCGGTCCTCCCACCTCCTCGTACCAGCTTCCCAGCGCGCCCCTGCCACTCCACAGCACCAGCACGGGGCATTCGATCCGCCGGCCGCTCGTCCGGTCGGCGTCGTCATGTTCCCGGTCGAGGGTCGCCGCGGCGCGGTACTCCTCGCAGATCGCGTGCATCCTGGCCGGATCACGCAGGGCATCCAGGTAAGCCGAACGCACTTCGGATCCGAACGCGCCGGCGGGAGAGCCCCACCCGCTCAAGGCGTCGTCCACGACCGCCTCCGGTGCCGCGGCGAGCAGCCGCTCGGGCAGTGGCTCCGGCTGCGCCAGCAGCGACCAGGGCCAGTACCCGAGGGCGAATCGCGCGTCGGCGAGCTCCCAGGCTGCGGCCGTAGGGAGGACATCGAGCACCGCCAGGCGCTCGACACACGCGGGGTGATCGAGCGCGAGACGGTAGGCAACCCGGCCTCCGCGGTCGTGCCCCGCGATGGAGAACCGCTCGAAGCCGAGGCGGCGCATCGCCGCCACCATGTCGCGCGCCATCGCGCGTTTGGCGTAGGGCGCGTGATCCGGCGCGGAAGGGGGGCAGCCGCTCTGACCGTACCCCCGCAGGTCGGCGCACACGACGGTGAAGCGTCGGGCCAGGCGTGGCGCCAGCGACCACCACATCAGATGGGTTTGGGGGAAGCCGTGCAGCAGCAGGAGGGGCGGACCCGAGCCACCCCGGCGGGCGAAGATCGTCGTCTCTCCCGTCTCGATCTCCGCGCTCTCGAACCCGTCCAGCATCCTCGTCACGCCGGCCTTCAGGCGGAGTCCACCTCCCGGCCCATCAGCAGACAGTCGTTGAACTGCCCGTCGATAAGGGTATCCCGCGAGGTGCGCCCTTCGTGCACCCAACCCATCCGCTCGTATAGGCTGATTGCCGGAAGGTTGTCCACCCGCACTTTGAGGTTGATCTTCCGCACAATTTCCCCCCGCTCAGCCCATGCCAGCAGGTACTCCAGCAGCGCCTTGCCGAGCCCCACACCGGCGTACGCCTGGAGGACGCTGATGCCGAACTCGCCCGCGTGCCGCATCCGCGGCCTGCGACCGCCGTCGAACGTGAGTGCACCGACGATCTCGTCTTCCGTAACCGCCACGATCGCGAGCGAGTTGTCCGCTGCCGCCATATAGGTGAGGTAGGCCCGCTCCTCCTCCTCGGTGAACCCGGGTCCTTCGGCGCCGAAGGTGAGATTGAGGGTCTCGCCACCGACCCTGCCGAGATAGGCGAGGATGGCCGCCGCGTCGTCCGGTTCCGCCCGCCGAATCCGCACCTGGCGGCCATCGCGCAGCACCAGCGGGCGGTCCACGACAGCACTCGTCACTCGTCACCTCCCAGCAAGGCCGCGAGCTTCTTCGGCGCCACCAATTTGTATGAGTCTCGCATCAGCTCCCGTACCTCCGACCAGTCCGGATTCCGATCCAGCCACACGCCGACCCAGCCGCTCGGCCCGACGTACGGCGGCACGAAGTAGCGCGCCGGTTCCGCGCGAACCATGAGCGCCTGGTTGCCCGGCGCCGCCTTGCACCACACGGCGGGCCGGCCGGCCCCGTGATGATTGGTCGGCGCGGCGTACATGGCGAACAGCTTGTTCCGCACCCGAAAGGTAGGCTCGCCCCAGGCCTCGACCTCGTGAGCCTCCGGGAGTGCCAGACAGACTCTGCGCAATCGGGCGAGCGGACCGGACGGCATGGGTGGGTGGCGTTACCTGCTCGGGGGCATGCCGATGCCCCGCGCCATCGCGGTCGCGGCAAGGACCATCAGCACCACCAGCACGGCCTGAGCGACGCTGATCCGGGCGAAGCGCTCG
Organism: Gemmatimonadales bacterium; assembly: GCA_035540075.1. Classification (GTDB taxonomy): domain Bacteria; phylum Gemmatimonadota; class Gemmatimonadetes; order Gemmatimonadales; family GWC2-71-9; genus CAVVWJ01. The sequence continues at coordinate 4,265 of DATLHD010000077.1, read as the reverse complement.
GCGGGAGCGGTGTCGGGCCTGGTCCCGCTCGCCACCTGCCTCCTCCACCGCCCCAGCGTGACGGCGGGCCCGAGCTCCAGCAGGAGGATGACGACCAGGAGCGCCATCTTGCCCCAGAAGACGTGATTCCGGAGATAGTACTCGGTCCCCTTCTCGAGTCCACCGATCATCCGCACGAGCCCCGTACTGATCCAGATCACGGCCGCGACACCCCACCAGGCATCGGCATGAAAGACCCGTCGCAGGCCGTCGGTGTCGAGCGGGGCGCGGAGCGCCCGCGCCCGGGCCCACACCGCGCCGAGTCCGACGCCCAGGCCCAGCAGGTGCAGCCATGCGAAGAGCCAGCGAACCAGCACCTGACCTCCCGGGTGACTGGGGTCACGTCCCGTCGGGACGGTGCCGCCTAGGTTGGCCGAGAGGGCCCGAGGACCGCAACGAGAGGTACTATACATGAAAGCGAACCTGCTGGCGCTTTCCAGCATGCTCATGCTGGCTGCGACGTGCGGTCCGCGGCGCGCCGAGGATCACCAGACCCGCGCCGCCGTCGAAGACACCAGCGCGGCTCCCTCCACCGATGTCGGCACGCCGTCGAGGGACACCGTGGCCGACACCGGCAGCAGCGAGGTTCGGATGCGTCCCTACGACGGACCTCTCGTGAACCAGGGGGATACCGTCGACACCAGCGGCGGCAGTCCTCACTGATCCCGGCGCACTCTCAGCGCTTCATTCTCCCCATATCCTTCAGAAGCGCCGCCGGCGTCACCGGCCCACCGAGAAACTCTTCCACCACCTCACGGGTTGGGCGCTCGAGGCCGTAGCGGAAGAGCGTGCGCGAGACCCAGGGGTACCAGCTCGTATCGCCCTGGATCCAGGGCCCGTGTCGCTCCAAGGTCCGCGCGCGCAACGCGGCGATGAGCATCGCGCCGACCGCGTAATTCATCATGTATCCCGGCGCGTCCACCAGCTGGCCCCGCATCGCCCACCAGGAGAGCTCGGGGTGTGGCCGGATGCGCAGGTACTCGGACGTGAGCCGGGTCCAGACCTCGTTCGGGTCGGCCGAAGGGTCGCGCAGCATGCGGAGCTCGAACAGCGACCACGCGACGTCGAGTACGATTCCACCGTACCGGGCGCGGAGGCCGTCGGCCAGCGGGACCGAGTCTCCCAGCCAGCGCTGCTGCCATGCGGGCTCCGCGACGTCGAGCGCGATGAAGTCGGCCACCGCCTCGGTGAAGGGATCGCTGTCGGGCCAGTCGGTGAACGCGGGTCGGGTATGGATCGCGGCGATGTGGATCGCGTGCCCGGTTTCGTGCAGCAGCTCGGCGAGGTTGTCCAGGCCGCCGGTGCGGTAGGTGGCGAAGACCGACGGCTCGCCCGGGGTCCAGCGTCCGCCCGCTAGACGCGGCCTCGCGCCGAAGGTGCAGAACGCGACCGGCGTCTTGCCCCCGCGCGGCTCCAGGTCGTAGCGCACGTTCAGCGCGCCGAGGTCGGCGCCCAGGGCCCGGTAGACGGCCTGGTTGATCGCGACGAGCCGCTCCCTCGGCACCCGGCTTCCGAGCTCGCGGGTGGGTCGGCCGGCGAGATAGTACCAGTCCCAGGGCTCGATCACGGAATCCGGCGCGGCCGCTCGCCAGGCCGCCAGAACAGCGAGAAGCCAAGGATCGAGGGAGTCCGAAGGCACGCCGGCGAGGCCGGCGTCGCGCGCGGCGGGAAGCTTGCCGCGCCGGGGTGCGTCGAGCGCGATCAGCGTGCGGTACGGACTCGAAGCAAAGTTGTCGCCGTTGATGCTGCGCCAGACAGGATCGAGCGCGAGAAAGAGCAGGCGCCGCCGGTCGCGGCTCTCCGTGCGGGCGAGCTCGCCGTACACCGTCAGCCGGTCGAGCGTGTCGTCGTCCACCACCACATGGCTCTGCGCCCAGGCGTAGCAGGCGTAGATCCGGGCGCGCAGCGAATCCGCGCGTGCGATCGCTCCTGGATCGTAGCCGCAGTCCGGCCGCCCCTCGGCGACGGCCGAGGCTGCCGCGGTCGAGACCGGCGTCAGATCGCGCGAGAGCGCCCGCCGCATCACGCCGAACGCTCGTCGGTCCTCCGTCGACAGCTGCGCCGAATCCACCGCCGCGATCCGCTCGATCACCGCGCGCCGCAGCTCGTGGTGCCGGGCGGCGAGCGCGGAGACCGGGGTGCCGTCGGAGGCGACGTTCCGGGCGGCGGCCGCCGCAACGTCGATCCGATCCCGCACGTCCCGCAGGTCGAGATAGAGGGATTCGGCGACGGCGAGAGGACCAGCGGGAGGTGGAGTCTCCGCCGCTCGCGAGGCGCACCCGGTCAGGGCGAGCAGCGCGAGCAGCAGCAATCCGGTCACGGATCCGCTACACCAGGTACCGGGCCACCGCCATCGCCGCCACGGCGAGAAAGAGCAGGTGGTTCACCGCCTTGCCCGCGACCCCCGCTCGCGTCCGCAGGCGCTGCGCCTCGGCTCCGACCCGCTGGCGCTCCTCCGGCGTCGCGGAGGGGCCGAGCGACTGGGCCAGCGCCACCGCCTTCATCATGGCCGGCCGCATGACGGTCATTCCCGTCAGGAAGGCCGCGATCGCGGCCAGCCCACCCAGTCCGAACGCCATGCCCGGTCCGGAACGCGCGAACTCCGCGTGTTGTCCTCCGGCCGCGCGCAGGTAGAGCCACAGCCCGGAGACCAGGGTCGCGACGGCGAGGATCGGCATCACGGTCATGATGCCGCGGCGCTGGACGGCGGCCATCACCTTGCCGCCCTCCGGCCCGGCCTCCTGCAACGCGGGCTGGAGATAGTAAGTCACGAACGTCACCATCCCGACCCAGAGAGCGCCTGCAACGACATGAATCAGTCGAAGCACGATGACCAGTGGATCCACGCGACTCCTCCAATCCGTCGAGTACAGCAAGAGAGTTGAAGCGCGGGGCCGAGGTCAAGTCCCCGCTGATGCACCTCAGACCAGCGGGACGGTGTCGGCCTCGGGCTCGGGACGCGCCGGCTCCAGTCGGCGCGCCCCGCTCTCGATGTCGGGCAGGAACGCGGTGAGCAGGCCGAGCGCCGGCAGGTAGGAGCACAGCCGGTACACCAGCTCGATGCCTCCGCGATCGGCCAGATCGCCCAGCAAGGCGGCGCCAATGCCGGCGGTGCCGAAGGCGAAGCCGAAGAAGAGTCCCGAGACCATGCCCACCCGGCCGGGCACCAGCTCCTGGGCGAACACCAGGATCGCCGAGAAGGCCGACGCCAGGATCACCCCGATCGCCACGCTGAGCACCCCGGTCCAGAACAGGTTCACGTACGGGAGCGCGAGGGTGAACGGCAGCACGCCGAGGATGCTCGCCCAGATCACCCATTTCCGGCCCAGCCGGTCGCCAACCGGGCCTCCGATGATCGTGCCCGCAGCCACCGCCCCCAGAAACACGAACAGGTGCAGCTGCGCGCTCTGCACCGAGAGGCCGAACCTCTCGATCAGGAAGAAGGTGTAGTAGCTGCTGATGCTCGCGAGATAGACGTTCTTGCTGAACACCAGGATCAGCAGGATCGTGAGCGCGCCCACCACTTTGCCGCGGGGAAGGTCGTGCGGCCGGGTCGCGCTCCGGGTCCTGGCGGCGCTCCGCCGGTGCGCGTTGTACCAGGCGCCGACGCGGGAGAGGATGATCATCCCCGCGAGCGCCGCGGCGCTGAACCAGGCGATGCTCCGCTGGCCGCGGGGCACCACCACGAACGCGGCAAGCAGCGGTCCAAGCGCCGAGCCGGTGTTGCCGCCCATCTGGAAGAGCGACTGCGCCAAGCCGTGCCGCCCGCCGGAGGCCATCCTCGCCACCCGCGAGGACTCGGGGTGGAAGACGGCCGATCCCATCCCGACCAGCGCCGCCGAGAGGAGGAGCAGGGGATAGGTAGGTGCGACCGAGAGGACTAGGAGGCCGGTGAGGCTGAGCCCCATGCCGGCAACGAGCGAGTAGGGCTGGGGGCGGTGGTCGGTGTAGAAGCCGACGGCGGGCTGCAGCAGCGACGCCGTCAGCTGGAAGGTGAGCGTGATGAGCCCGATCTGCCCGAAGTCGAGATTGAAGGCGCTCTTCAGGACCGGGTAGAGCGCGGGCAGCAGCGCCTGCATCGTGTCGTTCAGCAGATGGCAGACGGTGATTGCCCAAAGAACGGCGTAGGCTGTGCCTTGCACGCCGCTACTCGTCTTCCTGCCGGCGGTCCACGTCCTCCAGCAGCTGGCTGACGTCGTCGGGGGTCATGCCGATGTCGCGCAGGA
>DATLHD010000076.1:0-10938 GCA_035540075.1 Gemmatimonadales bacterium | reverse complement strand
CTATGGGAAGCGGCATTCCAAGGTGCAGCAGGCGGCGCGGTAGACAGGAGAGCAGAACTAGCCCCACCTGTCATCCCGAGCGACGCGAGGGATCCCTCGCTTCGCTCGGGATGACAGCGTAGTCCGCCTGTTCGCCTGTGCGCCTTCGTTATCTTCCCCCACATGCCGTTCTCGCTATCCCCCGACCGCGTCGAGGCCGCGCGCGCCTTCGCCGCCACGTTCCATCCTGGGCAGCGCGTCTGCCTCACGACTCACGTCAATCCCGACGGCGACGGCCTTGGCAGCGAGGCGGGTCTGGCTCACCTGCTGAAGGCGCGCGGCGTCGACGTCGTGGTCACCAATCCGACCCCCACGCCGCCGCGGTTCATGTTCCTGTTCGAGGACTTGCCGGGAGTGGAGAAGACCGGGGAAGCGGTGAAGGAGATCCGCCGCGCCGACCGGATCGTGGTGCTCGACATCGGCGACCTGGGCCGGCTCGGCATGCTGGGCGAGCACGTTCGCGCGCGGGGCGTGCCGGTCGGCTGCATCGACCACCACGTCGGGATGGGGGTGCTGCCCGACGGGCCGCGCTATGTGGACTCCGAGGCCGCCGCGACCGGCGAGCTGGTGTTCGAGGTGGCGCTCGCGAACGGCTGGGCGCTCGACCAGGCGGCGGCGCGCGGGCTTTATGTCGCGATCCTCACCGATACCGGCGGCTTCCGGTTCAGCAACACCCGCCCGCGCACGCTTCGGATCGCCGCGGAGCTGCTCGAGACCGGCGTCGACCCCGAGGAGATCTACCTCGAGGTCTACGCCCGTGCGCCCGAGGGCCGCCCTCGGCTCTTCGCCGAGGCGCTGCAGACGCTGGTGGTGGAGCCGGAGCACGGTCTCGCGTGGGTGACGGTGCCGCCCGGCGCGATCGAGCGGCTGGGTGTCTCTTCGGACGATCTCGACGGCGTGGTCGAGTTCCCCCGCTCGATCGAGGGCGTGCGCATGGCGCTCCTCTTCCGCGAGGTGAGCCAGGGCCGGGTCAAGGTCTCCCTCCGCTCCATCGGCCAGGTGGACGTCGCCGCCTTCGCCAAGCGCTTCGGCGGCGGCGGACACACCAAGGCGGCCGGGCTCGCGATCACCGGCTCGCTGGCGCAGGTGCAGACGACTGTCCTCGCCGCCGCGCGCGAGTACCTTGGGAATAACGGCAGCCCCGCCTCTTCCCGCGGTTGACCGCCCCCCCGGTCGACCTATATTGCCGACTATGGAAGTAGGAATTCGGCGACCGGTGGCGCATGGACCTTATTGATCGCATCGAGCGCACGCTGGACACGCTCCGGCCCTACATCGCGTCCCACCGCGGGCACGTCGAGGTCGTGGATTTCGACGAGGGCGATGGCGTGCTGTTGCTGCGGCTCGGTGGCACCTGCCAGGGCTGCGCCGCGTCCACGGTGACGCTGCGCCAGGGCATCGAAGCGCGGCTCCGCGAGATGGTGCCCGAGGTCAAGCACGTGGAGGCGGTCTGATGGCGGAGCCGCTGCAAGCCCAGGTTGCCGCCGCCCTCGCCCGCATCCGGAATCCCCGACTCGACAACGACCTGCTGTCCGCCGGCATGGTCCGCGACCTCGTCGTGGGCGACGACGGCACGGTGAGCTTCACCTTCCTGTTGGCGCCCGACGATCCCGCGACCCTGGTACGCCAGGCGCGCGCGGCGGTGCAGGAGATCGAGGGCGTGCGGCGGGACGCGATCAAGATCGCGGTGAGCAACCCGTCGGGGCCGGCCAAGGTGACGCATGGCCCGCCAAGTACCGGCGACGCCGGACCGGCGCAGCCGCCGCCCGCGCCCGAGATGCCCGACCTCGGTCGGATCATCGCGATCTCCTCGGGGAAGGGCGGAGTGGGGAAGTCCACCGTCTCCGCGAACCTGGCCGTCGCGCTCGCGGCGGCGGGACGGCGCGTCGGGCTGATGGACGCGGACGTGTACGGCCCCAACATTCCCCGCATGTTCGGGGTCTCCGAGCGGCCGCCGGTGGTCGGCGGCAAGATCCAGCCGCTCGAGGCCTACGGCGTGCGCCTCATGTCCCTGGGCTTCCTGGTGGAGCGGGACGTGCCCGCGATCTGGCGCGGCCCCATCATCATGAAGATCGTGCAGCAGTTCCTGCGCGACGTGGAGTGGGGGCCACTGGACTACTTCCTCGTGGACCTCCCGCCCGGCACCGGCGACGCCCAGCTCTCGCTGGTGCAGGCGACGCACGTGTCCGGGGCGCTGATCGTCACCACGCCGCAGGAGATGGCGGTGGGTGACGCACTCCGCGGGGCCCGGATGTTCGAGCGGGTCGGCGTGCCGGTGCTCGGCATCGTGGAGAACATGAGCGGCTTCGTGGATCCGGACAGCGGCCGCCGGTTCGAGCTGTTCTCGTCCGGCGGCGGGCGTCGCCTCGCCGAGGAGTTGGGGGTGGACCTGCTCGGCAGCGTGCCGCTTCAGCCTCGCCTGGCCGAGCTGGCCGACACGGGTCAGCCGATCCTCGTGGCCGAGCCGGCGAGCCCCGCGGCGGCGGAGCTTCAAGCGGTGGCCGACCAGCTTCAGCGCAAGACCTCCGGCCGCGCCGTCGCCCTGCCGATTCTCCGAGGCTGACCCGCGCTGGGCCTCGTCACTCTCCTCACCGATTTCGGAACCAGCGACTCCTACGTCGCCGAAGTGAAGGGCGCGCTCCTGAGCGCGGCTCCGGGGCTCACCTTGGTGGATGTGACTCACGCGGTGCCGCCGGGCGACGTGCGAGCCGGTGCCTACCTGCTGGCCCGGGCCTGGCCGCGGTTCCCCAGCGGCACGGTTCACCTGGCCGTGGTGGACCCCGGAGTCGGTACCGGGCGCGCCGCGCTCGCCGTCGCCGCCCACGGGCACTACTTCGTCGGTCCCGACAACGGCCTGTTCACGCTGGTCCTGCGCGACGCCGAGGTACAGATCGTCGTCCTGCCGACACCCGACGGCGCATCGCCGACCTTCCACGGACGCGACGTCTTCGCGCCCGCGGCGGCCGCCCTGGCAGCGGGCGCCACGCTCGCGGGGCTGGGCCCGCCCTTCGGCGGGATGCCCGTACGGCTGGCCTACCGGGAGCCGCACCACGAGGGCAAGAGCGTGATGGGCCAGGTGGTGTACGTGGACCGCTTCGGCACGCTGGTCACCAACCTCACACCGGAGCTGGTGCCGCCCTACGCCGTGATCGAGGTCGAAGGGCTCGAGGTGGGACCGCTCCGCCGCACCTACGGCGACGTGCCCACCGGCGGTCTGGTGGCCTATCTGGGGTCGGGCGGCCAGGTCGAGATCGCGGTGCGGGACGGCTCCGCGGCCCGTCGGCTGGGGATGGGGGTCGGAGGAAGGATCAGGGCCCGGCTGGGCTAGTCCCCGGGCCCTGCCTGAGTCTCGCGAGCGCGCGCCGCAGGTAGCCGAACAGCGTCCAGATCACCCACACGGAGAGGATCACCAGCACCACGACGATCACCGCCGTGAGGAGCGGGTGCTCCGCCGCCATCCAGGCCAGGAATACAGCGAAGCCGTCCTCCAGCACGCTCAGCGTCCAGTTGCTCAGCGGCTCTGGACTGGCATTGGCCGCCGCGCGGGTGCTCGCCTTGGCGCCGTGGGAGGTGAGGGCGACACTGCCGGCGAGCAATGCCGCTGCCAGCTTCCATTCCTCGGGGAAACCCTCGGAGAACGCGCTGTAGGAGAGGATCGCGGCCGCGGGCGGACGAATGAAAGTGTGTACCGCGTCCCAGGCGCTGTCCACGTACGGGATCTTGTCCGCTATGAACTCGACCACGAACAGCGTGATCGCGACGCCGATCACCACCGGGTGCGCGAGCACCGCGAGGGGCTCGGGCAGGGTCACGATGCCCAGCCGTTGGAACAGCCCGGCGGCGGCTACCGTGGCGTACAGGTTGAGGCCTGACGCGAACGACGTGCCCAGGGCGAAGCCCAGGGTCTCGAGGGGGGACATGGTTTGAAGCTAGTGACTCTGGACGGTTACTTCACCCACTCCACCTTCACCCCGCCCACCGCCGTCGTCAGGTTGATGTCCAGCGTCCGCTCGGCTCGATCGTAGCCGGGCGACTCGAAGGCTTTCCCGGTCCGAACCAGCCCGGCCGGGTCGAAGCTCGCGAGAAATCGGTCGAGGGTAAGCCGCACGCCGACGTTCCGGGGAAGCCGCAGGGTCAGCTCGCCCATGGCCATCTTGATTTCCGCCGCGGTGCTGGAGGTCCACGCGCCCGCGAAGTCGAGCGTGATCTTGCCCATTCCGCCTTCGAGCGAGAACCGGTCGCAGCGGCTGTTGCCCAGCCCGAGCACCGTGAGCTCGGCGGCCCCTGCCGTGATCTCGGCTGCGCGGCAGCGCGAGAGGTTCGGCTCCGAGAACCTGACCACGGCCTGACTCGCGCCCGCTTCCATAGTGAGCGCGGTGAGGTTGAGACCACCCAGCTCGATATCCGCCTGCACCGCCCCGAGGGCGAGTGCGAGGTCGAGGTCTACCGAGGGGGCAAAGGCCACCGTCGCGTCCTGGCGGAGCTGACGGGTGGAGACGACCCGCAGGCCGCCCGCGCCGGCCGGCTGGAGCCCGAGGGTCACGATCCCACGCGCGGCGTCATAGGTGCTGGTGGGCGCATAGCGGTCCTCGTCGTACGATGCGTCCATCCGGTAGAGCTCGCTGGCGCGGCCCGGTGTGATCCGGAGGCCGCCGGCGCGGTAGTCGAGCCCCACCTGCAGGCGCGTCTCGCCGTGGAGCTGTCGGAAGGTGGAGAACGAGCGCATGCTCTGCGCGGAGGCGCTCGTCGCGCCCGCCACGAGGGCAAGCACCGCGAGGGCGACGCGGTACATCAGAGCCCCCGCGTGGGCGTCCGCCCGCCGCCGGGCCGGCGCGCGGCGGGAACTCCGAACTGCGGGGTGGCCCAGAGATACTCGTCGGTGAGCGCCTCGGGCGGGATGAGGCGGCCCGCGAAGTTCTCCCGGATCCCCGCGCGACTGAGCAGGGCGGCGCCGAAGCCGGCCGTGGCCAGCAGCCAGGTCGCGAGGAAGGCCGCGCCCCCGATCAGCGTGCCCGCCACCGGCACCCACCCGAAGAGCGACCACGCCAGCCACAGCACCGCCACGGCGCCCAGGCCCACCACGAGGTAGCGATAGCTGTTCGGCGAGCCGATCATCGCGCCCAGTGCCATCCGGCGCCGGGTATAGGTTTCGCCCATCGCGTGCGCCACGCCCAGGAAACCGCCGAGCGCCCCGACGATCACCAGCAGGACGTATACCGCGACTGCAAACGGCAGCAGCAGGATGCCGGCCACGCTCAGGATCAGGCCCACGATCACCATGCCGAAGGTGGGGATCACCAGGATCTGTCCCAGCAGGCCGGTCACGAAGGCGCGGCCGAAGGAATGCGAGGCGGTATCGGAGATCACTTCGAGATTGGGGCGACCGAACATCACCAGCCCGAAGCCGAGCACGGCGAGCGTGAGGAACACCCCGACGACGCCTGCGAGTCTCCGGCCGATCGTTTCCAGCGCGGTCGGCTCCGGAGCGGCGACGGCGCGCAGCGGCGCGACGATCGAGGTGTGACGAAGCGTCCGAACTTCGCCCCCGATCTCTCCGCCCATGTCGTGCACCATCCCGCCCAGCGCGAGGATGTCGCCCGAGACCAGCGCGCCCGGGTGCACGATCACGTCGCCATCCACCGTGACGAGGTTGCCGTGCAGGCGGCCGTACACGTCCGCGTCGCCCTGCACCACGAGCAGGTGACCCTCGATCGCGTCGGCGGCCCCGATCCGGTAGTCGCCCAGCCTCGCCGCGCCTTCGGAGACGGTCAGGCGGACGGCGCCGTCCCGCGGTGCGAGCGCGGACTTGAGGCGGCTCTCGATCCGGGCGGGGTTGGAGAGGTCGCTGAGGTCGACCGGTGCGGCGCCCTGAGGCGCGGGCTCGATGGCCCGGGACTCGGGACGGGCCGTGCGCTCCTCGCCTTGCTGACTCGCGACCAGGTCCCAGAAATTCCGGACCAGATGCACGGCGGTCTCCCCTGCGGGCACCGAGGGCTCGGCGCTCGCGAGGCGGGGTGACAGGACCAGCAGCGCGAGCAGCGCCAGTGTTGGCGCGAGAGTGCCGGCGCGGGCCCCCGCGCTGCTAGGCGGCATGGGCCACCTGCTGGGACGGCAGAGCCAGCAGGCGACGCAGCGCGAACATCCCGCTCAGGTAGGTGAGCGTGAGCGCGCCCAGCGCCGCGGCCAGACGACCCGGATGGTCGGCGAAGGCGCGTGCGCTCTCGTACCACGGCTGTTCGATGAAGTTGGAGGCGAGACCCCGAAGGGCGAACCACCCTGCCTGGCTACCCTGCGCCAGGACCCAGTTGCCCGCGGAGATCAGGATCTCCTGGTTGGCCAGGCTCCAGGCGACGCTGGCTGCCATCGACCCGACCAGCGCCAGCGCGAGGCTGGCCGCGATCGCCATGGAGCGGCGGCTCGCGAAGATCCGCTGCCGCAGCGAGCGGAGCGCGAACGGATCGGCCACGGTGACCCGCGCCATCACCCGATCTTCGAAGCCGAGCGACGGTGCCATCAATGGTAGGGCGGCCAGCTGCTCGACGATTTCCCGCTCGGCCTGGGCGCGGTCGAAACACTCCGGGCACAGCTCGAGGTGTCGGGTGCGAGCGGCGTCGAGGGTGCCGGTGAGCCAGAGCTCGACGTCGTCCGGCGAGAGGTGGGGGCCGGGAGCCGGGGTCATAAGTGGACTCTCCTACGGTCGGGGTCGGGCAGAGGTTTCATTCTCTCAGATGCGCCAGCGCGAGCCGCAGCTCGTTGCGGGCGCGATGGATATAGGTCTTTACCGTACCCAGCGGGAGATCCAGAATCTCGGCGATCTCCTCGTAGGCCCGTCCCTCCACATGGCGCAGCAGAATGCAGGAGCGGTACTCGGGCCGCAGCCGGCCGATGGCCGCCTCGATCGCCCCGCCGAGCTCCTTCGCCTCCACCGCGTCGAGAGGGGACTCCTGTCGCGCGCCGATCTGGAGTGCGGTGGCTTGCATCGCCTCCGGCGTCTCCGCATGGGGCGAGCCGTCCAGCGAGAGGGTATCGAGCTCGCGGCGGCGGAGGTGATCGATGGCCGCGTTGTTCGCGATCTTGAAGATCCAGGACGAGAACTTGAATTCCGGACGATAGGAGTCGATGGCGTTGAGCGCTTTAACGAAGGTCTCCTGCGCCAGATCCTCCGCCAACTCCCGGTCGCGCACCATGCGGTAGAGGAGAGCAAACACCGGCCGCTCGTAGCGACGCACCAGCTCCCGGTACGCCGCCTCCCGCCCACCCCGGGCGAGCAGGACGACCTCCTGGTCGGTGAGCCGAGCCCATTCCGGCGCCTCAGCCATCGTCCGTCCGGCTTGCCAAGGCTCCGGCGGCGGGACTACATTCTGCGCCTATGTTAGCCTCGGATCGTAAGTTACCCGTTTCCGGCGGGCCCGAGAAGCGGACTTACGTCCGCGATATGTTCACGGCCATCGCGCCCACGTACGACCGGCTCAACCGCATCATCAGCCTGGGACTGGATCAACGGTGGCGGCGCGACGCGGTGAGGCGACTCGGGTGGGAGCGGGCGCCGGAGGGAATGTATCTGGATCTGTGCGCCGGCACCCTCGACTTCGGCGCCATGCTCGCCGGCAGACGCGGGTTCCGGGGTCGGATCGTCGGGGCCGACTTCGTCCAGCGCATGCTCAGCCTTGGCCGGAACAAGTCGCCCCGGCTCGCGCCGGTGGTCGCCGATGCGCTGGTCCTCCCGTTTCTGGATCGGACCTTCGACGGAGCGTTGGTCGGATGGGGCGCGCGGAACCTGGTCGACCTGGATGATGGACTCAGGGAAGCCGCGCGCGTGCTCAAGCCGGGCGCACGCCTTGTGATCTTGGAGATGACCCTGCCTCCGCATCCGGGGCTCCGGCGCCTGTACCTCTTCTACTTCAACCGGGTGTTGCCCTGGATCGGCCGATTGATCTCGAAACATACGAGTGCCTATACCTGGCTTCCAGAGTCGACCCGGACGTTCCCCGCTCCGGCGGAGCTGGTGCATCGCCTGGAGTGCGCGGGATTCACGGACGTGAGCTACCGGCTGCACCTGGGCGGGGTGACGGCGCTGCACGTCGGGACGAGGGTGTAATCGGTGGCGCTCGCTAACCTCCGGGAGTTCCTCCAGGGCATCGAGGCCGCGGGCGAGCTGGTCCGCGTCTCGCATCCGGTGCGCGCGCGCCTGGAGGTGGCGGAGATCGCGGATCGCTGCATGAAGAGCCCCGGCGGCGGGCCCGCCCTGCTCTTCGAGCACGTGCTGCTCGAGGACGGGCGGCGGAGCCCCCATCCGGTGGCCATCAATCTCTTCGGCTCCATGCGGCGCATGTGCCTCGCGCTCGGCGTGGAGGACCTGGAGACCATCGGCGGGAGGATCTCCGAGCTCCTGGAGATGAAGGTTCCGGAGGGCCTCTTCGGCAAGCTGGCCATGCTGCCCAAGCTGGCCGAGGTGGGGAAATTTCCGCCGCGCGTGCGGGGCGGACGCGCGCCCTGCCAGGAGGTGGTGCTGCGCGGCGATGCCGTGAACCTCGACGACATTCCGTTTCTCACGACCTGGCCCGGCGACGGGGGGCGCTACATCACGCTCCCCATGGTCGTCACCCGCGATCCGGCCCGCGGGATCCGAAACGTCGGGATGTATCGAATCCAGGTGCTGGGCCGGAACACGCTCGCGATGCACTGGCAGCGGCACAAGGTCGGGGCGGCACACTGGCGCGAGATGGCGGCCGCCGGCGAGCGCATGCCCGTGGTGATCGCCCTCGGAGGCGATCCGGCCAGCATCTACTCCGGCTCCGCCCCGCTGCCCCCGACGATCGACGAGTTCCTCTTCGCCGGCTTTCTCCGGGGCCAGCCGGTGGACCTGACGAAGGCGGTCACCTGCGACCTCGAAGTGCCTTCCGAGGCGGAGCTGGTGCTCGAGGGCTATATCGATCCGGCGGAGCCGCTGGCCCTCGAGGGGCCGTTCGGCGATCACACCGGGTTCTACTCGCTGGCGGACTACTACCCGAGGGTGCACGTCACGGCGGTCACCGCCCGGCGCGACCCGATTTACCCAGCGACGCTGGTGGGCCGTCCTCCGATGGAGGACTATTACCTCGGACACGCCACCGAGCGGATCTTCCTGCCGCTGCTCCGGCTCACGGTGCCGGAGATCGTGGACTACCACATGCCGGCGCCGGGGATCTTCCACAACCTGGTCTTCGTCTCGATCGACAAGCAGTATCCGGGGCAGGCCTACAAGGTGATGAACGCGCTCTGGGGGCAGGGGCTGATGTCGCTCGCCAAGGTGCTGGTCGTGGTGGACAAGGACGTGAACGTCCGGGACCCCGACGAGGCCTGGTGGATCGCGCTCAACAACATCGACCCCGAGCGCGACGTGCGCTTCACCATGGGCCCGGTGGACGTGCTCGATCACTCCAGTCGTGGCTTCACGTACGGCAGCAAGATGGGAATCGACGGCACGCGGAAGTGGAAGGAGGAGGGGTTCGATCGCGAGTGGCCGGAGCGGATCGTGATGGACCAGGAGACGAAGCGCCGCGTTGATGAGATGTGGTCGAAGCTCGGAATCACGCTGGCGGACGGGAGCAGCGGAGCACGTTCATGAGTGAGCCTTCCGCCCTTCCGCCTGTCCGCCCGTCCGCTGAAGGTCAGACCTTCGCCGGCGAGTCGCTCTTCGTCCGCTACGTCAACTTCGTCAAGCTGCCCCACACTCTGTTCGCCCTGCCGTTCGCGCTCCTCGGCATGCTCGCGGCCTCGATGACCGCCTCGGTGACGCCGAGACTCGTACTCCTCGTCGTGATCGCCTTTTCCGCGGCGCGGTGGGCGGCGATGGGCTTCAACCGGATCGCGGATCGCACCTTCGACGCCCGGAACCCGCGCACCATGGTGCGGGAGCTGCCCCGAGGCGTGATCACGCTCGGCCAGGCGTGGGCCTCGGTGCTGGCGGCCTCCGCCATCTTCATCCTCGCCGCCGGGGCGCTGAACCGGCTCTGTCTTTTGCTGAGCCCGGTCGCGCTCGCCTGGATCCTGACCTACAGCCTGAGCAAGCGATTCACCTGGTGGCCGCACCTCTGGCTGGGCCTCAGCCTGGCGATCGCGCCGGTCGGCGGATACCTCGCGGTGACGGGAGGGTGGAGCGCGCCGGCCTGGCCGCTTCTCGCGGTGGCGCTCGCGGTCGCTACCTGGGTGGCCGGGTTCGACATTTTCTACGCCCTCCCCGATGCGGCCTTCGATCGTCGGGAGGGCCTGAGGAGCGCCGTGGTGAGGCTGGGTGAGCCGCGCGCGATCCTGGCCGCCAAGCTCCTGCACGGGATCACCATCCCGGCCCTGGCGCTGTTCGGCTATGGCATGGGCTTCGGGCTCTGGTACTACGCTGGCCTGGCCGCGGCGGCGGCGATCCTCGCCTACGAGCACAGCCTGGTACGTCCGGGCGAGCTCTCGCGGCTCGACGCGGCATTCTTCACCATGAACGGCATCATGAGCGTCACGGTTTTCGGGTTCGCCCTGCTCGACCGCCTGGTGCGCTGACCCGGTGAGCGCGGCGCGTCCCGTCGTCCTCGCGATCACCGGCGCTTCCGGCGCGCCGTACGGCGTGCGGCTGCTCGAAGTGCTGGCGCGGCACCGGGTGTCGGTTTGGCTGATCGCCTCGTCCCACGGGATGCGCCTGCTCGATGCCGAATGCGGCATCGGCTCGCTGGAGACGCTCCGGGAGGCCACAGGCGGAGACTGGTCTTCGGTGGTGCCGTTCTCCGACGATGATCGCGGGGCGCTTCCCGCCTCCGGCTCGCAACAGACCCGGGGCATGGTGATCTGTCCCTGCTCCATGGGCACCGTCGCGGCGGTCGCCGCCGGCACCTCGCGCTCGTTGGTGGAGCGGGCCGCGGACGTGACGCTGAA
>DATLHD010000075.1:0-2146 GCA_035540075.1 Gemmatimonadales bacterium | reverse complement strand
TGGCCACCCAGAGATGCTCCCGATCCACCGCGAGGTCGTTGGCGGTTCCGGGGAGGTCTCCATCGCGCAGCGGCCGCACCGCCGAGCTGCCGAGCCGAGCGAAGCCGACGCCCCGCTCTCCCGCGACCCAGAAGCCCGGCCCGTCAGCCGCGAAGCGACGCAGGCGGCCGAGGAGACCGGAGAGGTTGGGGCCCAGCGACCAGCCCCGCGTCCGGGGATCGCGCCAGATGAGCTGGTCGCGGGTGAGCGCGACCAGGGTATCGCCCAGCGTCGCGAACTCATAGACCGGAGCCTGCAGGCTCGCAGCGTTCAATCCGGGCGGCCGCAGGAGGTCGTCTTCGCCCGGGACCGCGATGAACACGCCCCGCGGCGTGCCGACCCACACGGAGTCGCCGGAGGGAAAGACGGCGTAGGCCGCCTCGGCGAACTGCGGTGCGATGCGAATCACCCGCAGCGAGTCGTCCAGGCGGGCGAGTCCCCGCGCGGTGCCGACCACGATTCGGCCCTGCCTCCCGGCGACGTCGAACACCTGGCTGTATGGAAGGCCCCTGCCCTCGTCCAACAGGTCGATCCGCCCCTCCTCCAAGTCCACTCGCGCCAGACCGAAGTCGGTCGCGGCCCACAGCGACTTTCCCAGCCCGGCGAGCTCGATCACCCGATTGAACGGGGTGCCGGTGGCCGGAAGACCGTGCACCGTGCGGAACTCCCTGAGCCCGGACTCCACGAAGGTGAACGCCGCGTCGGTCTCCGCCGTTCGGTTGGTCGCGGCCCACAGCCCACCAGGCCAGGTCATCACCGCGCCCACGAAATTGGCCGGCAAACCGAAGGGCATACGCTCGGGGATGGCGGCGGCATCCTGGAGGTAGAGCAGTCCGAGACCGGCGCTGCCGAGGAACCAGCCTTGGTTGTCGAACGCCCGCGCGGCGGCGGTGAAGCGCACCGGGCGCATCCGCGAGTCCATGAGGTGCGCGGCGTTGGTCTGCAGCGTCGGCACCCGGCGAAGAACTTCCTCCACGGTGGTAGGGGTGATCGCGCGGGTGGGCGGCCTGCCGGGCGTCGGCATCATCGCGCCGCGCTGGAGAACGTACCAGCCGCGGCGGGTGCGGACGTACAGCCCCCCGACCGGATCGGCCTCGTCGAAGGCGATGGTGACGACGGCGTCGGGGACCCTGCCCTCTTCCCACAGCTGGAGCTCCGGCTGGTAATGCAGCCAGCCATCGGCACGGGCGAACCAGACTGATTGATCCAACGGGTCCACCAAGGCGGCGAAGACTCCCACGAGGGCGTCGCGACGAGGAGGCTCGAAGGGTCCCGACCAGGTTTGGAACTGGGGATGGCGGATGACCAGCGAAGTGGGCGAGGTGACGTACACCCGCTCCATCGAGGTGGCGATGGAGGTGATACGGCTGAAGTCACCGATGACGGTGCGGTCCTCGGGGCGCCAGTCGCGGCTGGGAGACTGCGCCGTGGCGACGGGCGCCGTGAGGATGAGCGGCACCGCGATCGCGACGCGCATCAAGGCAATGTACACCTTCAGAGGTTCTGGGGACGCGCGAGCTCGAGCAATACCGGAGGCCGCGGCGGAGACGGCGAGCGACGCAGCAACTCCCACTCCCGCCAGAGATCGCCCATCGCGGAGACCACGTCCATCGGCCGCAGGCTTCGGGCCGACACCCTGCGTACGGTAATGTCGGCGGCCCGGCCGAGCGCCTGCGCTCCGAGCGCGGCGGCGATGCGCGGCTCGACCTCCTGGGCGAGCGCGGTGCCGATGATTCCACTCAGCACATCGCCACTGCCGCCGGTGGCGAGTCCAGGGTTGCCGGCGGCGACGGTGAGCGGGGGACGGCCGGAGACCGCCACCACGCTGGGAACACCTTTGAGCAACACCACCGCCCGCGACCGCTCGGCGGCGGCCTCGGCCGCACCCCAAGGGTCCAACTCCCGCTGCGAGGCGAGATCGGGAAACAGACCACGGAACTCGCCCGGGTGAGGCGTGATGACGACGGGTCGAGCCTCGGCCATGCTCCGCAGCTCGTCCAGCGCGCCCTGAAAGGCCACCAGCGCATCCGCGTCGAGGAGGAGCGCCTTGGCGTCCCGTGCGACCGCCGCAACCCACGCGCGGCGCCCGTTTGCGCGGCCGAGCCCG
>DATLHD010000074.1:0-20061 GCA_035540075.1 Gemmatimonadales bacterium | reverse complement strand
CTCCGCTGCGTCGTGTGCACTTCGACGCTCGACCTGGGCGTGGACTTCACGCCGGTGGACCGCGTGCTCCAGGTCGGGAGCCCCAAGAGCGTCGGGCGCCTGATCCAGCGCGCCGGCCGGAGCGGTCACCAGCCGGGAGCCTTGAGTCGGCTGACCTGCGTGCCCACCAACGCGCTGGAGCTGGTTGACATCGCCGCGGCGCGCTCGGCGCTCGAGGCCCGCGCGATCGAGGCGCGTCGGCCGGTCGAGCGGCCGCTCGATCTTCTGGCGCAACACGCGGTGACGATCTCGATGGGGGGCGGCTTCCGGGCCGAGGAGCTGTTCGATGAGGTGCGCACTACCTGGGCGTACCGCGACTTACGGGAGGACGAATGGCGCTGGGTGCTAGACTTCATCACCAGGGGCGGGAGCGCGCTCGAGTCCTATCCCGAATACAGCAAGGTAGTGGAGCGCGACGGGCGCTTGGTGGTGGCCGGGAAGCTGGCCGCGCTGCGACACCGGCTCTCGATCGGCACCATCGTGAGCGAGTCGGAGATGAAGGTGCAGCTGCTCCGGGGCCGTACCATCGGCACCGTGGAGGAGAACTTCATCGCGCGACTCCGGCCCGGCGACGTGTTCACCTTCGCCGGGCGGGTCCTCGAGTTCGTCCGGGCGCGCGGCATGGTCGCGCACGTGAGGCGCTCGACCGCGAAAAGCACTTCCGTCCCGCACTGGTCCGGCGCGCGGATGCCGATCTCGCCCCAGCTGGCGGCCTGGATCCGGATCAAGCTGGACGAGGCGCGACAGGGGATGTATCGCGGCCCCGAGATGGCCGCGGTGCGCGGCATCCTGGAGCTTCAGGGTGCCTGGTCGCGAATTCCCGCGGTGGACGAGCTCCTGATCGAACGAGTGGAGACCCGCGAGGGACATCACCTCTTCCTCTACCCGATCGAAGGGCGACTGGTCCACGAGGGACTCGCCGCGCTCCTCGCCTACCGCCTCGCCCAGCTCGGCCCGATCTCCTTCACCCTGGCGGCCAACGACTACGGCCTGGAGCTCCTCTCGCCCGAGCGCGCGCCGCTCGAGGAGGCGATCGAGGCCGGGCTTCTCTCGCCGCAGCACCTGCTGCACGACATCCCCGCCAGTCTCAACGCCGCGGAGCTGGCTCGACGGCAGTTCCGGGAGATCGCGAGGATCGCGGGCCTGGTGTTCCAGGGCTATCCCGGTGCGGCGAAAGCGGTGAAGCAGGTGCAGGCGTCGAGCGAGCTGATCTACGACGTCTTCGCGCGCTATGACCCCGACAACCTGCTCCTCTTTCAGGCTCAGCGCGAAGTGCTCGAGCGCCAGCTGGAGCAGAGCCGGCTGGCTCGCGCCCTGGAGCGCGTGGCGAGCGGTCGGGTGAGCGTCGTCGAGGTGGAGCGGCCGACACCGCTCGCGTTTCCGCTGCTGGTGGACCGGGCCCGGGAGCAGGTGACCTCGGAGAAGCTGGGCGACCGCATCCGCCGTATGGTTGCACCGCTCAAGCGCGCCGCCGAACGGACTCGCTTCGCGGGGGGGAGCCGTCGCGGATTCCGGAGCGGAGGATGAGCGACGTCATGCTGACCATCGCGGGTGAGGACGTGCGGCTGCTCCCCGAGAGGGCGCTCTTCTGGCCGCGCGCCTGCACCCTCGTGGTGGCGGACGTGCACTGGGGGAAAGGCGCGACCTTTCGCGCCGCGGGCATCCCTATTCCGGGAGGCACGACCACGGAGGACCTGGCTCGACTCGACCAGGCCATTCAGCGGACCGGAGCCCGCCGCCTCCTCGTGCTAGGCGACCTGTTTCATGCCAGGGCGGGTCGGGTCGCCACCCGCACCCTGGCGACGCTGCGCGGATGGCGCGAGCGCACCAGCCGGCTCGAGATCCAGCTGGTCCGCGGCAACCACGATCGCCACGCCGGCGATCCGCCCGATGACCTCCGGATCAACTGCGTGAATGCTCCCGCGTTCCTGCCTCCCTTCGTCCTCCGCCACCAGCCGGACCTCTCGGCTGAGGGCTACACCCTGGCCGGGCACATTCACCCTGCGCTCGTGGTGATCGGACCCGCCCTCCAGCGAGAGCGGCTGTCCTGCTTCCTTGTGCGGCCACGGGTCACGCTCCTGCCGGCGTTCGGCAGCTTCACCGGCAGCGCGCCGGTCTACCCCGAGCCGGGAGATCGAGCGTTCGTCGTCGCTGATGGAGAGGTGCTGGCCGTCGGGTAAGCCGCGCTGGTGCTCGCGCCGTCCTTGCTCTATCTCTTTCGGGTGTTCGAGCGCGCCCCCGATGCCCACGAGCCGACGCCGAGGTGAGCCACATGTCCGATCTCCTCGTACGCACCCCCCGTCTCGACCTCCGCCCGCTCGGCGCCGAGGCGCTCGAGGCACTCGTCGCCGGCGACGGGGAGCGGCTCGGCCGACTCACCGGCGCCCGCTTCCGGGATCCGGCACCGCCACCCTACATGGCGGACTCGCTGCCCATCGTCCGCGACCGTCTGCGGCAACACCCGGACGAGACACCCTGGTGGAACTGGCTGGTGGTGGATCGGGCTTCCGGCGAGGCGGTAGGCTCGGTGGCGTTCGGCGGCCCTGTGAACGTCCAGGGCGCCGTGCTGGTCGGCTACGCGATGTACAGCGAGTACGAGGGGCGGGGCTACGCCACGGAGGCGGTGAAGGCGATGGTCGGCTGGGCGTTCGGTCAGCCCGGCGTGCGCGAAGTGAGGGCGCTCGCCCCGGTTTGGAACACGCCAGCCCTCCGCGTGGCGGAGAACGTGGGCATGCGGCCGGTCGCCTCCGAGGAGGACGACGATGTCGGCGAGGTGCTGCTCTACGCCGTCACCGCGCCAACATCCGTTGGATCGGCTTGATCAGGAGCGCCAGCACTACCGCGGCCACCGCGGCGAAGGCCGCGACCACACCGAACAATGCGGGAAGTGAGAACGCCTCGTAGAGGCCCCCCACGCGTCCGCCCAGGTAGTTCCCCACCGACAGCGCGAGGAACCAGACGCCCATCGTCAGACCCACGATGCGCGCCGGCGCGAGCCGCGTCATCGCGCTCAGGCCCACCGGGCTCAGGCAGAGCTCGCCCACGGTGTGCAGAAAGTAGGTCGCGACCAGCCAGAGCGGGCTCACCTTGATCCCCTGCGCCGCCGCCTGGCCCGGGATCACCAGGATCGCGAAGCTCAGCGACACGCACACCAGCCCGATGGTGAACTTGGTGGGGCTGGAGGGGTCGCGATCGCGCAGGCGCCACCAGATCCAGGCGAACACCGGGGAGAGCGCCACCAGGAGGAAGGGCGCTACCGACTGCAGCCAGCTCGGCGGGAAGGGGAGCCCGAACATCTCGGTCCTGGTGGCCCGTTGGGCGAAGAGATTGAGGGTCGAGCCCGCCTGCTCGAACACCGACCAGAAGATCATCGCCGCCACGAACAGCACCAGCACCACGACCAGCCGCTTGCGCTCCTCCGTCGTCCACTTCGCCGCGAGGAACATCCAGGCGAAGAACGCGATCGTCGTGATCAGGAGAACGAGACCGAGGGCATTGCTCACGCCCTGGGCGGTGATTCGCACGATGCTCGCGGCGGAGAGCAGCCAGAGGAGCACGGCGCCGCCCAGAACCGAGGCGAGTCCCAGTCGCAACAGGCGCCGTTGCGACGCCTCCTGCTCCGGCGACTCCACCGGCGCGGGATACATGCCGGCGGTGCCCAGGTGCTTCCAGCCGGCCAGAAACTGCAGCAGGCCGAAGAACATCCCGATGGCCGCCATCGCGAACCCCCAGTGCCACGCGCTCTCTGGCGCGATCCCGGCCGAGGCGAGGATCCCGCGGAACTGCTCGCTCTGCGCGAACCAGCCGCAGACCAGGGGCGCGATGAAGGCGCCCGTGTTGATCCCCATGTAGTAGAGCGAGAACCCCGCGTCGCGTCGCTCGTCCTCCGGGGTATACAGCCCGCCCACCAGCGTGCTGATGTTGGGCTTGAGCAGGCCGGTCCCGAGCGTGACCAGGCCCAGCCCGGTGTAGAAGAACGTGATAGAAGGGATCGCGAGGCTGATGTGCCCCAGCATGATGAGGACGCCGCCGTAAAGCGTCGCCCGCCGCTGGCCGAGAAAGCGGTCGGCAAGCCAGCCCCCCGGTAGTGAGGTGATGTACACCAGGGAGACGTAGGTGCCGTAGATGGCACCGGCCTTGGCCGTGTCGAAGGCGAGCCCGCCCCCGGCGATCGGGCCGGTCATGAAGAGGATGAGCAGCGCCCGCATGCCGTAGTAGCTGAAACGCTCCCACATCTCGGTGAAGAAGAGCGTCTGCAGCCCCTTCGGATGCCCGAAGAAGCGGGTGTCGCGGACCGGAGGAGCCGGAGCTGGACGAACGGCGGCGGTGGCCAAGCGCTACCTCTTCTTCTTCTTCAGAATGTCGTCGAGCACGACCTTGTCGATCTTCCCGTCCATCCGCACCCTCACGTCGTAGTTCTCCCAGTACATGAAGTTCTTGAGCGCCTCGAGGAACTGCTGGTTGGCGGTGCCCTGCTTCCGGGTGAGCCACTTCTCCTTCTGATTGGCCGGCTCGGACAGGAGGATGGGCTCCAGCTTCGCGACGATGTCCGGGGTGATCGGGATCAGGTCCTGCGACTCGCTGGGGAAGAAATGGAGCTTGTGCAGCGTCAGCAGGCGCTCGAGCTCCGCGATGGGATCGGGAGCGTCGTAGACCCGGATGTCGATGAAGCGATCGTTGTTGCCGAGATAGCCGCCGTTCTTCCGTACGACGAGGAGCGCGGCGGATTGCATCCCGCGCTTGTCGCCGCCGCCGGCCTGCCCCGCCTTGAGCGCGGCGACCAGCCGGTCGGCCAGGTTGCCCTTGGTCCGCTCGAACGTCTCCGCGAGGTTCTTCACCGTCTGGTCGGAGACCATGATGTTGGCCTGCGCGCTGAAGCCGTGGCCCACCAGCACCTGTCCCTTGCCGCCGGCGATGTTGCCCTTCCCGCCCGGCGCGCCGACGCGTCCCCCGCTCCAGTCGAAGGTTCTTTCCCCGCTGAAGCTCGCGGCGTTGCCCCGCGCGTCCACGATGCCCACCTGGCGGTCGGGGAGCATCGTGTCGGTCTTCATCACCGCCCGCAGCGCCTCCTCGGCGGTCGAGCCCGAGGCGAGAAGCTCGAGCCCGCGCTCGCCGTAGGCCGTGTTGCTCAGGCTCTGGGTCGCCACCGCGCCCACGCCGGCCCGCGCCCACGGCACGATGCCGCCGACGTTGGGGAACTTCGACTGCACCACGACGCCGAGATCTCCAGTGGCCGAGTCCCAGGCGACGAGGCTGTAAGTGTGGGCGAGCTTCTGGAAATGCGCGGGGGCGTGAGTCGGGAGCTGAGCGGATAGACGTGAAACGTGAACGGAGAGGAGTGAGAGGGAGACGGAGAGCCACGCGAGCCACCGCGACCAGGGATACCGCGTCATGTCTTTCCCTTTCCCATCTTCCGCTTGAGGTAGGCCAGCTGGGCCTCTACCGCCTGCTCGCGCTTCTTCTGGTCCAGCTCGGCCGCGGTGCGATCGCCGTCGTCCGGCGTCCGCGTCGCGCCGGCCGCTTCCAGGTCACGCCAGGCGGCGTCGATCGATGCCGACGCAACGCCGCTGCCGGACGATGCCGTGCGCCATTGCGCGGTCATCTCCTGGACCTCGCGCTCCGCCAGCACCAGCTCGTCCCGCTGGACCGCGACCTTCCGCTCGAGCACGATGATCCGCTCCCGGTGCCGCGCGGCGAATCGCTCGGCCACGGCGACCGTCTCGGGATCGGGCACCGCTGCAGCCAGCCTCCCCCGCCGCTCGGCGTCGGTGAGCTGCTTCCGCTCAGACTGGAGCTCCATCTCCACGGCTGCCAGCGCCCGACGCATCTCGGCGATGCCGAAACGCGCCTCGACCAGCGCCTCGCGCAGGCCAGCGGCGTACGCGCGCGGATCGGTGCCGCCGCGCTCGCGCAGCAGACGCTCCAGCCGCGCTTTCAAGCCGTCGAACACGGTCGGGGACCAGCTCGCATGCTACCTCGGGAGACTCGGGCGCCGGGGCCGGCGTCCGCGGTTTGGAATGGGAATGCTAGGCTCTGCGCCGGAGACCGTCAAGCGAGTTGGGTCGCACACTTCCCCGTGCACCGTGCCGCGCGTACCCTACGGCGTACCACGAGGAGGCCGGACCCCGATGGCTGATTCATCCTGCAGCATCTGCGACCAGGTCGCCGGCCGGATCGCCGCTCCCGGCGGCGCCGTCTACGATGACGGCCTCTGGCTCGTGAGCCACCACACCGGCCCCCATACCGACCCTGGCGAGCTGATCATCAAGGTTCGTCGCCACTGCGAATCGCTGGCGGATCTCACCGCGGCGGAGGCGGCGGCGCTCGGCCCCATTCTCAGGGCCGGGGTCGCCGCCATCGAGCGGGTCGTGCGACCGGAGCGCACCTACGTAGCGAGCTACAACGAGCGGATCCGGCACGTGCATTTCTTCCTGCTGCCGCGGACTCAGTCGCTCCCGGCGGGACATGTGACATCCGACCTCTATCGCAAGGCGCGGATGTGGCTCCGGCGCACGGGTGTGGCCTCCAACCCCACCGAGGCGGACAGGGCGGCCGCCGCCGCCCGGATCCGCGAGGATCCCTCGTGGCGAGCGTCGAGCACCTGATCGTCGGTGCCGGGCCGGCCGGCCTTCGCGCGGGACAGGTCCTGGCCCAGGCCGGGCGTGAGGTCCTGGTGGCGGAGAAGCGCCAAGAGATCGGCCCCAAGACCTGCGCCGGGGGGCTCACGAGCAAGGCCTACACACTCCTGCGGGAGCTGGGGCTGCCCGCGACCGCGGGTCTCGCCCACGTCGGGCGGGTTGCGTTCGGCACCCGCGAGCCGGTCGAGCTGGATCCGGAGCTGACTCGCGTGATCACGCTGTCTCGCCGCGAGCTCGGCTGCCACCAGGCCGCGTGGACCCGCGCAGCGGGCGCCGAAGTCCGCGCCGGCTGCGCGCTGCGTGAGCTGGACCTTGCCGGACGTACCGCGCTCGTGGATGGAAAACGCCTGAGGTGGCGCCACCTCATCGGCGCCGACGGCTCCGACTCTGCGGTCCGCCGTGCGCTGGACCTTCCGCATGCGCGGGCCTGCTTCGCCGCGGAATACAACATCCCCGGCGTGCGCCTCGAGCCGCTGTACGTGGAGTGCGATCCCGCGCTGCGGGGCGGCTACTACTGGGTCTTCCCCCACCAGGACTACACATCGATCGGTGCCGTGGCGGAGAAGCACGCGGTCCGGCCGGCGGAGCTCAGAGCCTATGTGGATGAGCGGCTGGCACGGCTCGGCCTCGCATGCCAAAGGCCACCGTTCGAGGGAGCGACGCTCGAGGTCGAGTTCCGCGGGCTGCATTTTCCCGGCGATGTCCACCTGGCCGGTGACGCCGCCGGCGTGCCTTCGTCACTCACCGCGGAGGGGATCTACTCGGCCCTCCTGACCGGGGAGGAGGTCGCCCGCGAGATCGTGGAGCCGCGCTACCGCTCCGACCGGGTAGCGCGCTGGCTCCGGGTCAAGCGCCGTCACGATCGTCTCGCATCGCTTCTCCGGAGGCGCACCGCGCGCGCCGTCGCGCTACCGCTTCTGGCGGGCCTGGCGGGATGGCCGTTCACCCGCCGGCCGATGGCGCACTGGTTCCTTGCGGGATGAGCGACTCCGACCTGCGGGAGCGCTTCGCTGACCTCTGGGTTCGGCTGGGCGGCCACGGCGATGTCACACCGCGGCTCGACTCGGTGCTTCGAAGCTGGCAGGAGCCGCACCGGCGTTATCACGGGCTCGATCACCTTCGGGATTGCCTGGTGCGCCTCGACGAGTCCCCCGCAACGGGGATGGAGCGCGATCTCGCCGAGGCAGCCCTATGGTACCATGACGTCATTTATCGCCCGGGTGCGCCGGACAACGAGGCGCGCAGCGCCGAGCTGGCCCTGGCCGCGCTGGCCGAGGGCCGTGTTCCGCAGGCGACGGCGGTGAACGTGGCGCAGCTGGTGCGGCTCACCGACCACGCCGCTCTCCCCGATGACCCCGTGGGAGAGCTGGTGTGCGACGTGGACTTGTCCATCCTTGGCCGCCCGACCGAAGAGTTCGAAGAGTATGAGCGTCGGATCCAGGAGGAGTACCGCCATATTCCCGAGGCACTGTACCGGGTGGGTCGCGCCCGGGTACTCGCGAACTTCCTGTCCCGCGAGCCGCTCTTCCGGACCGAGCATTTCCGGCGCCGGTACGAAGTCCCCGCGCGACGCAACCTGCGACGCTCCCTGGCGTCACTCGCCCGTGACTCTGGAGCGTGACGCAGATCACGTCAGCAGCCCCCCGGGGGCCTTAGCATACGCGGTCGGGGACGTGCAGGACGGACCCAATCCACTGTCGTACACCCACTCAACCCAGCGGTGACCTTCGCGGCTCCGCCGTGGAAAGGGAATTCCCATGAAGCTTACATCCTGGATTCTCGGCTCCGTGATGGCCCTGGCGCTGGTCGCCTGTGGCGATCGCAACGCAGGTGGGACCGCCGGCGGGGCCGGCACCGAGACCGGTAGCCCCGGCACGACCGCCGATACGGCGATGGGCGGTGGCGCGATGGGCGGCGGCGCAATGGACACGGCGACGACCGACACCACCAGCACCACCGGGACCGGCGCTGACACAGCGGCTCACTGAGCCAAGATCGTCACACCGAAGGCGGCGAAGGGGACCATGCTCGAGATGGTCCCCTTCACTGCGTTCAGGGTGACAAGGACGATCAGACTCCGAGCAGGAGCTCGGTCTCGCGACTCATCGGCCCGCCTCGTGGCGACCGCGTCGGAGAAGCTCACTCACTTCCTGGTCGCTTATCTGCGAGAAGTCGTCGTACCACTCACCCACGGCCTGGAAGCGCTCGGGAACGCTCGCGCACACCACCTCGTCCACTACCTCGCGCATCGCGTCCCGGCTCTCCTTCGGTGCCACCGGCACCGCGGCGACGAGTCGCGCCGCCCCGAGCGAACGGAGCGCCGCAACCGCGGCGCGCATGGTCGAGCCGGTGGCCAGTCCGTCGTCCACCAGGATCACCGTGCGCCCGCGCATTTCAGGGAAGAGCCGCCCTTCGCGATAGACCCGTTCTCGGCGCTCCAGCTCCTGGACCTCCGCCGCAGCGACGGTTGCGATCACGCGCTCGGGAATGCCGAGTGCCTCGACCACATTCTCGCTGACGATCCGCACGCCGCCGGACGCGATGGCCCCCATCGCCAGCTCCTCGTGGCCGGGGACTCCGAGCTTTCGTACCTGCATCACCTCCAGGGGCAGCCCGAGCGCGAGCGCCACCTCGTAGCCCACCGGAACACCGCCGCGGGGCAGTGCGACCACGATGACGTCGTCGCGCCCGGCGTACGCGTGGAGCTCTCCCGCCAGGCGACGACCCGCCTCGTATCGGTCATGAAACCGTCTCGGCTGCTCCGCTCCCGCCATAGGTCATGCATAGAATGGCGCGCCGTCCACTGATGTGAGCGGGCTCACCGGTTGGAGCGCCCCGGTCCGATGGGTATCTTTGGGCCATGACGCACCGGTCGTCGCTCGCCTCGCTCATCCTGCTCACCGCCGCGTGCGGCGGGTCCGAAGGTCGCGTGCCGGCCACCTGCGGACTGGCCGCGGTCGCGGCGGCGAGCACGTTGCTGGAGCAGTTCACGGTCCCCAATCGCACCCTGGGCTCACCGCCGGCAACATTGCCCGAGCAGACCGTGGCCCGGGTGGTCGCCGACGGCGCCTTCCCCGCGGTGGTCGGGCGCACCGATACGCTGCTGGTGATCGGCGTGGAGGGGAATCTTCCGTCCAGCGCCAAGCCGGGGTTCGGCGTCCTGGTGGTGGATGCATCCGAGCGGGTGCAGGGCGTGATGCTCTACGAGGGCAATCCGATCCCCGGCGCACCGGGGCTCGGGGAGGTGTCGTTCGGCGGCTCATCGGTTCCTCTGATCGGCGTCCAGGCGGATCCCGCCACGTTCACCGATCCCAGCTGCCCTTCTCTCTTCCCCGACTCGGTCCTCCAGTGAGCGCTCCGCGTATCGCGCTCGGCGGCGTCGTGCGCCAGTGGGACGGCGCCGAGCGGACCGGGCTCAATTCACCCTACCTCCGCTCGGTCCTCGCGGCCGGCGGTGTTCCGGTCATGCTGAGCCCGCTCATGGGGCCCTCGTACACGGCCCGCGCGCTGGACGGGGTGGACGGCTTGGTGCTCACGGGCGGCGAGGACATGGATCCGGCGTGGTACCAAGCGGAGCCTCATCCCAAGGCCAACCCGCCGAGCCGGGAGCGCGACCTGTTCGAGCTGGCGCTGTTCGCCGCCGCACGGCAGCGAGAGCTGCCGATCCTGGGGATCTGCCGCGGGATTCAGGTAGTGAACGTGGCGCTCGGAGGGACGCTGTGGCAGGACCTGCCAACGGAGCGGCCGGGCGAGGTGGACCACTACCCCGAGGCGGCCAGGAGCGAGCGCACCCACCACGTGCGACTGGAGCCAGGGAGCCTCATCGCGAGCGCGCTGGGTGGGACCGAAATCCTGGTGAACTCGTTCCACCACCAGGCCATTCGGGACCTGGCGCCCAAGCTGGTGGCGACAGGATGGACAGCCGACGGATTGATCGAGGCGGTGGAAAGCGCGCCGGGTGAGCCTTGGCTGCTGGCGGTGCAATGGCATCCGGAGGAGATGCACGCCGAGGTCCGGAGCCCGGACCGGGGACTCTTCCGGGCGCTGGTGGAGCGGGCCGGCGCCCCGGCGGCCTCAGTGGATTCCGAGATCCCGTAAGGCGCGGTCGACCGTCTTCGCGCAAGGGAAGAACACCCGATCGCTGACCCCGTTCAGGGCGCTCCTGACGGAGGGAAACCGCTCGGCCGCGGTGCGCAGCACGGTCCCGAGACCGTACTCCCGCGCGAGTTGGTGGTCCGAGGCCATGCCGAAGCCCCGACGACCCAGCGCGTCGTAGTAGCTCACGTCGGGGCCGGCTTTTCGCAGATGGCGCGCCGCGATATAATCGGGGAAGAGTCCCGCCAGCCACAGGGAGTAGTTGCCGAGGTGCACCATAACCCGGAAGCGGCGGTCGCCCTCCGTGGCCTCGAGGTCGGTCAGGATGTCCACGAGGTACTGGTGCCGCTGGTCGTCGTGCCAATCGATGCGCCACGCCCGGTCTCGCTGCCCGAAGTCGAGCAGGAGGGCGGCCAGGTAGTCCGCCAGATCGCGGTCGTCGACGCCGGCCCCCCGCAGCGCGTGACGGACCATCACGTAAAAGAAGAGCGTCTCCGACGGCACCAGCATGGTGCGCACGGTGAGCAGTCGCTCCAGCAGCTCGGGCGCGTCGAGCAGCGGGTCGGGGCCCTCGGCGGCCAAGCGGCGCTCCAGCGATGCACGACGGTGGGCCGAGCCCCGGCTCAGCAGCAGGATCACCAGCTGCAGGTCGGCTGCGGTCAATCGTCCGCGCGCATTCGCCCGAATCATGGATAAGCCCCCCGTCATGGAAGACCTGGCGGTCCTACGCCGAGTGATCGCCTTCGGCCACGAGCTGGCCGGCACGCTGCGCCGCGCCTCGGTGGTGGACGCTCTGCTGCGCCACGTGCGGGAGAATTTCGCGCCGAGCGAGATCGCGCTCTCCCTCTTTCATCACGACGTGGACGCGCAGGATTCCCTGCACGTCTGGCCGCCCCGGGGCCCGAGC
This sequence comes from Gemmatimonadales bacterium, assembly GCA_035540075.1. Lineage (GTDB taxonomy): Bacteria > Gemmatimonadota > Gemmatimonadetes > Gemmatimonadales > GWC2-71-9 > CAVVWJ01. The sequence continues at coordinate 8,382 of DATLHD010000074.1, read as the reverse complement.
CGCCAGCAATTGCTGGAGCACGTCTCCCGCCGGGGGGCTCTGGTGCTGCCCGATGGACTGGATTCCCTGCTCGCCGACGGGACTTTGCCGGCGCAGCCGGAATCGGGGGGCAGTTGGCTGTTCGCGCCGCTGGTCGCAAAGAGTAGAGTAACCGGAGCGATCGGCGTGCGCAGTGAGCCGGGTCGCTATGGACCCGCGGACCTCGCCCTGCTGGAGGGCCTGGTGAGTCAGGCCAGCATCGCCCTGGAAAGCGCCCGGCTGGTGGATCTCCACGACGACGGCCGGCGTTCGTGGCAGGAGGTGGTGGACGCCATCTCGCCGGCCATCTGCATCGTGGATCGGGGGGGCCGCATCCGGCGGGCCAATCGGGCCTTCGCCGACCTGGTCAACGCCCCGCCCGCCAGCCTGATCGGCCGCCCGTGGCAAGCGTTTGCGCCTCCCGAGTGGGCCACCGAGCTTCAACGGGCCTTGGACCAGCAAGGAGCGGGCCGCGAGGTCGAGCTTCGCACTGGAGAGCGTACCTACGCGGTCAGTGCAGTCCCCATCAGCAGCACGGACCGATCCACGGTGGTCCTTCTCTTCGATGACCAGACCGAGCGTCGCCGGCTTCAGGACCAGCTGATCCAGTCGGAGAAGATGTCCGCGATCGGCCAGCTCATTGCCGGCATCGCGCACGACCTGAACAACCCGCTCGCGTCGGTGGTGGGTTTCGCCGACTATCTGATCGAGGTGCCCAACGTACCGCCGTCGCTCAGGGAGCCGTTGACGGTGATCCAGGAGGAGGCCGAGCGGGCGTCGAACATCGTCAAGAATCTGCTGAGCTTCGCCCGCAAGCAGGAGCACCAGCGCCGGCCCACCGCCCTGAAGCCCCTGCTCGACGCGACCTTCCTGTTGCTGCGCAACAATCTCATGGCACATCGGGTGGAGGCCACCCTCGAGGTGGAGCCCGACCTGCCGATGCCGGACATCGACCCCAACCAGATCCAGCAGGTTTTCGTCAATCTCATCAACAACGCCGCGCAGGCCATCGCCTCCACCGGGCGGCCGGGGCGCGTGGTGGTGCGCGCCCGGCGGTGGCTCGACGGCGTCGCCATAGACGTGGCGGACGACGGGCCGGGCATGTCCGAGGCGCTGGCGGCCCAGGTGTTCGAGCCGTTCTTCACCACCAAGCCCGAGGGGGAAGGCACCGGGCTCGGGCTCTCGATCAGCCAAGGCATCGTGAGGGAACACGGCGGGCGCATCATGCTGACCACGGAGGAGGAGCAGGGGTCGATCTTCACCGTGCAGCTGCCGCTCGCTACCCAGCCGCCGGCGCCCACGCCCGACTCGGAGCAGCGGGTGCCGACCCGACGCCTCCGCGTGCTGGTGGTGGACGACGAGCCGCACATCCTGCATTACATGCGGGCGACGCTGGAAGCGTGGGGCCACATCCCGGTGGTCGCGAGTGACGGCGCCGAAGCGCTGGCCGTGGCGGCGGACGACAATTTCGACCTGGTGATCTCGGACCTCAGGATGCCGCGGCTGAGCGGCCGCGAATTCTACGAGGAGCTGGCCCGGCGCCGACCCGAGCTCGCCGCGCGCCTCGTCTTCAGCACCGGCGATACCGTGAGGGGCGACACGCTGGCGTTCCTCGAGTCGCTCGATCGCCCTTACCTGCACAAGCCGTTCAGTCTCGCGGAGCTCCGCAGTCTCCTCGGGGAGGTCGCTCGGGAAGGCGGCGCCTACGTCCGCCGCCGCGACAGCAGGCCGCTGGAAGCGCTGCCGGAGTCGTGACCCCCGCCGTCGTCCACGTCGCGTCCGGCCGGGAGTGGCGCGGCGGGCAGCGCCAGGTGTGGCTGCTCGCCCGGGAGCTGCGGCGTGCCGGTCTCGTCAACCAGGTGGTCGTGACCGGCGCCGCTTCCGAACTCGCCACCCGACTGCAGCGGGACGACGTCCGGGTGCACGAGGTCAAGTGGCGGTCGGGCCTCGACCCCCGGGTGCTGCTCCCCATCCTGCGCGAGGTTCGGGCAGGCACCGCCCTGCTCCACGCCCACGACGCGCACGCCGTAACCCTCGCCGGCATGGTCGCCCTGGCCACTGGCGTTCCCCTGGTCGCGACTCGCCGGGTGGACTTCCACCTGCGCGGCTTCGGGCTCTGGCGCCGAGCCGCGAGGGTGATCGCGGTCTCCTCCGCCGTCGCCGATGTCCTGACCGACGACGGCGTGGACCCCGCCCGCATTCAAGTGATCCACTCCGGCATCGATCTCGACGCCGCCAGGCAGGCCGAGCCCCACGGCCTGCGCCAGCAGCTGGGTCTCGGACCTGAAATCCAGCTGGTGTGCACGGTGGGAGCCCTCGTCCCTCACAAGGACCACGCGACCATGCTTCACGCGGCCCGGCTGCTGACCGGCCGCTTCCCCACCTTGCACTGGGCCATCGCCGGCGAGGGCGAGCTCCGCCCGGTGCTCGAGTGGCTGGCCGCCGAGCTCGCCATTGCCGACCGAGTGCACTTTCTGGGACATGTGTCCCAACCGCTCGGGGTGATCGCGGATGCGGACGTCTACGTGATGAGCAGCCGGGAAGAGGGCCTCGGCACCTCGGTTCTGGACGCCATGGCCCGTGGCATCCCCGTTGCATCCACCTCGGCGGGCGGGCTGCCCGAGCTGTTGTATGAAGGGGGCGGGATCCTGGTGCCCCCACGCAGTCCCGATGCACTCGCAGGAGCGGTCCGGCGACTTCTCTGCGATCCGGATCTGCGCCAGCGGGTGGTAACACAGGCCTCGCGCACGGTCGAGTCGTTCAGCGCGGAGCGCATGGCAACCGAGGTCCTAACGATGTATCGTTCGTGCGCCCCACTTCTTGACGGATCATGATTTACGTCTGCATACCGAGCCACAACGAGGCCGCCACCGTCGGCCTGCTTCTCTGGAAGATTCGCCAGGTATTCGCGGGCTTTCCCCGTGAATACCAGATGCTCGTCCTCGATGACGGCTCCAGCGATGCGACCGCCGAGATCCTCCAGCCGTATTCCCGCGTGCTTCCGCTCACCGTCGTCCGGCAGCCAGAGCGCCGCGGCTACGCCGCCGCCGTCCAGACCTTGTTCCGGACCGCGCTGGAGCTGACTGACCGGCCCAAGCGTGACGCGGCCATCCTGATGCACGCCGATTTCACCCACAACCCTCAAGTGATCCCGGATTTGGTGCGCCGGATCGAGAGCGGCGCCGATCTGGTCATCGCCGAAGGCACGCTGGAGGGCGAGCCCTCGCGGCCCCAACGGATGCTCCGCCGGTTCGCGCCCCAGCTGCTCCGTGGGGTCGTGGAGGTGCCGGGTGTGCACGACCTGGTCTCCGGCTTCGCCATCGTACGGCTGGTGGCGCTCCGGAACGCGATGCGGAGCCATCGGAACGGCTTCCTGGTGACCGACGGCTGGGCGGCGAACGCGGAGCTCTACTGGCGGACGGGACGCTACGCCCGCCGGGTGGAAGCGGTTCCGTCAGTCGAGCGGCACGATCTCCGGCAGCGCCCCAGCCGCATCCGGCCGGCGGAAGAGGCGCTCAACCTCTGGCGAGCACGCTCCCGGTTCCGCGCCACCCCTATTGCGCCCCCGGCGGAGCCGTCGGCGCGCGACACCGAGCATCCGGCCGCAGCGGTGTCCTCGTGATCGGGCCGCTCATGCTCCTGGCAGGCGTGCTCCAGGGGAGCACGCCTGCCGCGCCGTCCTCACCGCCCGACTATCCGTTCATGGTCGGTGAGACCCTCACCTACAGCGCCAAGCTCGGCATGCTGACGCTGGGCTCCGGCAGCCTGCAGGTGGCGGGCATCGATTCGGTCCGGGGCGTGGAGACCTTCCGACTCCGGTTCCGGCTTCAGGGAGGCACGGTCTTCTACTCGCTGGACGACGTCCTGGAGTCGTACGTGGCGACGGACGGGTTCGAGTCGCACCGATTCGTCCAGAACTTCCTGGAGAACGACAAGCCGAAGCACCGCACCTTCGAGATCTTCCCCGACTCCGGGTTCTACCGGGAAAGCGGGAAGGACACGACCTTCGCCAGCCCCGAGGACCCGCTGGACGACGCGGCCTTCTTCTATTTCATCCGGATCACGCCGCTCGAAGTGGGCAAGAAGTACGTGTTCGACCGGTACTTCAAGAAGGAGAAGAACCCGGTCGTCATCGAGGTGGTGAAGCGCGAGCGGATGGAGCTCCCCGACGGGAGCAAGGTGCAGTGCCTGGTGCTTCACCCGGTGATCGACACCAAGGGACTGTTCTCCAAGCGCTCCGACACTCGCGTCTGGCTCACGGACGACGAGCGACGGCTCCCGGTGCAGATCCGGACCAAGTTCCCCTTCGGTACCATCACGCTGCGACTGAAGAAGATGGTCATACCCGGCAGCGGCGCCCCGGCCGGCGCCTGAGCGTGGCCTACCAGGAGGCCGATCTCGGCCGGGTGCGGACGGTCCCCGTCGCCACCAGGCGCAACAAGGTCGAGCCTTCGCTCCTCGCCGCACCTCCCGGCGGCGATCGCTCCTTCACCGCGTTTCTCGACGGGCTGCCCGATGTGCTCGCGGCTCGCGACCTGCGCGCCGTGGTGGCCGGCGTGGCGCGCGCGGCGCGCGAGCGGCGCGGTGTCGTGCTGCTGCTCGGCGGGCACGTCATCAAGGTCGGACTGGGGCCACTGGTGGCGGCGTGGCTCCGCCGCGGCATCGTCACCCACGTTGCCCTCAATGGCGCAGCCGCGATTCACGACTACGAGTTGGCGGCGTTCGGCGGGACCAGCGAAGACGTGGAGAGCGGGCTGGATGACGGGACCTTCGGCATGGCGGAGGAGACGGGCGCCGAGATGAACGCCGCGATCGAGGCGGCGGCGGCCGGAGGTGCCGGGATGGGCGAAGGGCTGGCCCTTGCGCTCGCGCAACGAGCGGAGCTGCCGGGGCGCGACTGCTCGGTGCTCCTGGCAGCGCTCGAGGCCGATGTGCCGATAACGGTGCACGCCGCGATCGGCGCGGAGATCATCCACCAGCACCCTTCGGCGGATGGCGCGGCGCTCGGCGCGACCAGCCACCTCGACTTCCGGCGGCTGGCCGGGTCATTGCCGCTGCTCGATCGCGGGGGTGCGGTGCTGAATCTGGGGAGTGCGGTGCTGCTGCCGGAGGTGTTCCTGAAGGCGCTGACCGTCGCCCGCAATCTGCACTCGGGCGTTCCAACTCATTTCCTCGCCGCCGACTTCGACATGCAGCGCCACTACCGACCGCGCGTGAATGTCGTCCAGCGTCCTACCCGCGCCGGCGGCGAGGGCTACCTGCTCACCGGCCACCACGAGCTCATGATTCCGATGCTGGTCTGGGCCGTCCTTCAGGAGCTCGAGGCGGCGGGGTCGTAGTCGGGACTAGTGCCCCGTAACCATCTCCCGGACTCTGGCGGCCGTGCCCGGTGCGAACACCTTGAGCACGAGATAGATCAGGAAACCCCAGAAGGCGAGCCAGAGCACCGTGCCGAGCAGGCCGAGCACCAAGCCGAACAGACCGAACACCACCTTGAGCAGAAAGACCGAGATCACCGCGAAGACCGCGAAGCCGATGAGACTCCTGAACATGTACCTTCCTCCAGTCAGCGGGACAGCGCGCAGTACGCCCCTACGTTTCAAATAGTTTCATAGGAATATAAGTGAAGGCTACCTACGATGTTATCGTGGTGGGTGGTGGCCCGGTAGGGGCCGCTTGCGCCCGGGAGCTGTCCTTGGCCGGTCGCCGCGTGCTGCTGCTGGACCCCGAAGGAGAGAGCGGCCAGGCATGGCGCGCGGCGGCCGGAATGCTGGCCCCGCAGCTCGAGGCCGACCAGGACGACCCCTTGCTCGAGCTGGGCCTGGCGGCCCGGGATCACTGCGACTCACTCGCGACGGCGCTCCGGGAGTCGATCGGCGCCGACATCGGCCTCTGGCGCGAGGGGATCGCCCACGTGGCCGGAGACGAGAAGGAGGCGGGCGAGCTGTGGTCCAAGGTGGCCTGGCAGCGGCAGCAGGGCCACCTCGCCGACTGGCTCGATGCCGGAGAAGTGAAGAGCCGCTGGCCCTGGCTGGGGCCGACGGCAGGCGCGCTGTGGGCACCGCACGAGGGCGCCCTGGAGCCGGAGCGGCTGGTGGCCGCCCTGCGGGAGGACGCCCGGCGGCTGGGCGCGATGCTGGAGCAGGACGCGGCCACCGCGATCGAATCGCGCGGGGACCGGGTGACCGCGGTGACCGGCAAGCGGGGCCGCTACGCTGCGAGCGACGTGATTATCGCGGCGGGCGCTTGGTCCTCGGCGATTGCCGGCGCGCCCCGGCCGCTCGCCGTCGCGCCGGTACGGGGCCAGATGGCCTCGTTTCCGTGGCCCCCGGGCGCGCGTCGGGCGATCGTGTACGGGAGAGGCGGCTATTTGGTCGCGCGCGGGGACGAGGCGATCGCGGGGTCCACCATGGAGTACGCCGGCTTCGACCCGCACATTACGCCCGCAGGCGTAGCGCGCGTGTTCGCCTCGGCGGCCGCGCTCTGCCCCGCGCTCAGTGGCGCGGAGGCGCGCCGCACCTGGGCCGGGCTCAGGCCCATGACTCCGGACGGCCTGCCCATCATCGGCGCGGAGCCGCGACTGCAGGGGTTGTGGTACGCCACCGGCCACGGACGCAACGGCATCCTGCTCGCGGGGCTCACCGGTCTGTGGATGCGGCAGCTGCTCGAGGGCGAGACGCCGGACGAGGACCTCGAGCCGTTCGCGCCCGATCGGTTCTGGAGGTGGTAGTCTAGTCGCCGCTATCCTGTCATCCCGAGCGAAGCGAGGGATGACAGAGCAGGCTCTGTCCGCCATACATCCATTCTCTCCCCGCCGGCGTAAGCGAGTCACGACGCGGCACCGCGCCGTCTCGCCAACACCGCACAGGAGAGGATGGCCATGCACGCCACACCTACCACCCGCCGGCGGGCACTCGCCGCCGGACTGCTCGTGATCGCCGGCGTCGGAGGCGGCGCGGGACTCGCCATCGGGTCGGATCACCAGGACACCCCCGAAGTCGAGCTCAACCCCAGACAGGACATGACCGACGTCTACGCATTCCCGGGCTCCGCGCCGGGGCGGATCGTTCTGGTCATGAACAGCCGGGCCTTTCTCACGCCCGGGGCGACCGCCGCAGACGCCTCCTTCGACCCCGATCTCCTGTACCAGTTCAAGGTCGACAACGACGGCGACGCCCGCGAGGACCGGGTGATCCAGGTGACGTTCACCGGCAGCGGCGCGGAGCAGCAGGTCCAGGTGCGCGGTCCAATCGCCCCGCCGGTTCAGGGTGCCATGATGAACGAGGTGGCCGACGTGTCGCCGGTGCTGAGCGGCGTGACCAACGCCCCGCTCGGGGCTTCCTCCGACCTCCAGGTTTTCGCCGGCCCGCGCGACGATCCGTTCTTCATCGATCTCGAGGCCGCCTTCTGCATCCTCCCCGACCGGAAGCCGGTCGGCGGACCGCTGGCGGCGCCCTGCGCGCTCACGCCGAATCCCAGCGCGCCGTTCTACTTCCGCAATCCCGGCATCAACTACGTCCAGGGCTTCAATGTGCTGTCCATCGTGGTCGAGCTGCCCAGCTCGATGCTCGAGAACGGCGCGCCGGGCAAGCTGGGCATCTGGGGAACGATCAGCCGCTGACGCGGCCTCACCGGAGGAGATACCACATGCACCGCACCAACCTCTCGGCCGCGCGCCGCTGGGCGCTCACCCTCACGATCACCGCGACCGCTTTCGCCGCCGCGGCCTGCAGCGACGATAACGGCGACGGCGGCAACGGTCCCGCCGAGCCGCGCGCCTACAACCAGATCCAGCGACTCGGCAACCCGCTGGTGAGCGAAGTGCTGCTGTCGAAGCGGAGCCATCCCACTCACGGCTCAATCGGACCGGAAGACGACGTGGCGCTCATCGGCGCGGAGGCGCTCGGATTTCTCACCGGGCCGGGCAGCGTGGCCGGGCGCTCGGCCGAATACGCCAACACCCTCGGTGGCGCCCTCCTGCCCGACATGCTGATCGTGCAGACCGACAAGGATCCGGCTACGGCGGGCTGGCTCACCTGGCTTCCGCTCGCTCCGTTCGCCAACGGGTATGGCGGTCGCAAGCTCGACGACGATGTCGTGGACCTCGCGCTCCTGGCGGTGTTCGGGGATCCGTTCGGCGCCGATCCGGATGGGGCCGCCGGCAAGGAGGCCCTGACCACCGACAACGTCGGCACCGATTCCCCGGTTCTGTCCGCCTTCCCCTACGTCGGAGCGCCCAATTGAGCCGGTCACTGTCTTTCCGCAGGCTCGCGCTCGTCGTGCCGCTCCTCGGTGCGGCGGGCGCGGCCTCAGCGCTGAGCGGCCGATGGGCACGAGCGGAGGCCTCGGCAGCTCGCCTGGATG
>DATLHD010000073.1:0-3581 GCA_035540075.1 Gemmatimonadales bacterium | reverse complement strand
GGAGCCGTGATCGAGGTGGACAACGACCTCACCGTGCAGAAGCACGCCGAGGAAGCGGCCCGCCGCGGCGAAGCGAGGTACCGGGCCCTGGTCGCGGCCGCCTCCCAGATCGTGTGGACCGCGTCCGCCGACGGCCGGCGGCCCATCGACACCAGCCAGTGGGAGGCCTTCACCGGCCAGAGCGGCACCGAGGCGACGTGGGGAGGCTGGTTCGAGGCGATCCACCCCGACGACCGGGAGGAGGCGATCCGCGCCTGGGGCGAGGCGGTCGCCGGCCGCCGGCCGCTCGCCACCGAGCACCGTCTCCGGCGCCGGGACGGTGAATACCGCAGCATGGAGGTCCGCGCGGTGCCGGTGCTCGACGACCACGGCCGGATCCGCGAATGGGTCGGCGCCCACACCGACATCACCGACCGGCTTCACGCGGAGGAGCAGCTCAGCCAGGTGCAACGGCTCCAGGCGGTGGGGACGCTGGCGGGCGGCGTAGCCCACGAGGTCAACAACCAGCTCATGGCGGTGCTCGGCTTCGGGGAGTTTGTGCTGGACGCCTTGGGCGCGGATCATCCGCAGGCCGGCGACGTGCGGGAGATGGTAGGCGCCGCCACCCGCGCCGCGAGGGTCGCGCAGCAGCTGCTCACGTTCAGCCGCCGGCAGGTGAAGCAGACCCAGCTCCTCGACGTGCACGACGCCGTGACCGCGCTCGTGCCGGTGCTCGAGCGTCTCCTCGGCGCGGACAAGTCGCTGGTCGTACTGCCCCGCCGCTCCCGCTGCCGGGTGCTGGCCGATCCCACCCAGATCGATCAGGTCCTCATCAACCTGGCGGCCAACGCGCGCGACGCGATGCGCACGGGCGGACGGCTCAGCATCGGTGTCCAGGACCTGGTGCTCGACACGGCGTATGCGGAGGCCCATCGCGTGAGCCACCTCGTGCCGGGGCCCTACGTCCGGATCGAGGTCACCGATGACGGGAGCGGGATGAGCAAGGAGACGCTGGCGAAGATCTTTGAGCCGTTCTACACCACGAAACCGGTCGGCGCGGGTACCGGCCTCGGGCTCTCCACGGTCTACGGCATTGTGAAGCAGCACGAGGGATTCATCTGGCCATACAGCGAGCTCGGCGTGGGCACCACCATGAAGGTCTACCTGCCCGGGGCGCCCAGCGAGGCAGAGTTCCCGCACGCGCCGGATCGCCAGCCCGTGGCCGCCCCCCAGGACATGCTGGAGCAGGGCCTCGTGATGGTCGTGGAGGACGAGGTCGCGATCCGGGGACTGGTCCGTCGCACGCTCGAGGGTGCCGGCCTGGTCGTCATCGAGGCGGAGAACGGCCGGCAAGCGCTCGACATCTTCGCGCTCGGTGGCGAGCCCCCGCGGCTGGTGCTCACCGACGTGATCATGCCCGAGCTCAACGGGCGCGAGCTGAGCGACGCCCTTGCCGACCTGTTCCCGCGGCTCCCGATCCTCTTCATGTCGGGATACACGGGCGACGAGGTCCTGGCGCGCAGCCTGCTGCCCGACACGGCACCCTTCATCCAGAAGCCGTTCGCCCCCGACGAGCTGCTCTCCCGGGTGCGCGGCATGCTGGCGGGTGCGTCCGCATCGGAGGTACGTTAGCGCTGCCCTGACCGCACACTCCACCCATCATCGGAAGGCCCTATGTCGCTTCTCGGCGCCCTGTGGCTCCCCATCGTGCTGTCGGCCCTCCTCGTCTTCGTCGTGAGCGCCATCATTCACATGGTGCTCAAGTACCACAACCGGGACTATACGAAGCTGCCCAATGAGGACGCGGTCCGGGCCGCGCTGCGCGCGGGCAACCCGGAGCCGCGGCAGTACATCATCCCCTACTGCCCCGACCCCAAGGAGTTGGAGGCGCCGGAGATGCGGCAGAAGTTCATCGAGGGGCCCGTCGGGGTGCTGAACCTGCGCCGACCCGGTCCCCCGACGATGGGGCCTATGTTGCTCCAGTGGTTCCTGTTCATCCTGGTGGTGTCGTTCTTCATCGCCTACCTCGCGGCCCATACGCTCCCCCATGGCGCCCCCTACCTCGAGGTCTTCCGGGTGGTCGGTGCCGCCGGGTTCCTGGCCTACGCGGCCGGCCAGGTGCCGGCGGCGATCTGGATGGGCAAGCCGTGGTCGGTGGCGTGGAAGGAAGTGTTCGACGGACTGATCTACGGGCTGGTGACGGCGGGAACGTTCGGCTGGCTCTGGCCGCGCTAGCTCACCGGGGGAATGCCTCGGGCAGGCCGCCATCAACCGGGAACATGGCGCCCGTCGTGAAACGGAGCTTGTCGCTCACGAGCAGGATCGCAAGGTCCGCGACGGCCTCGGCAGGAATGAGCCCGACGCCCATCAGGTTGCGCGAGCGATACATCTCCAGCTGCTCCTCCTCGCTGATGCCGCGGCTGGCCGCCCGGGCCTTCACGAACTGCCGGAACACCGGCGTGTCGATCTGGTCGGCGTTGATGGCGTTCACCCGGATCCGGTCCGGGCCCAGCTCGACCGCCGCCACCCGGAGCGCCTGGAGCAGCGCCGCCTTGCTCGCGCCGTAGGCCGCGGCCTCCTTTCCCGGCACCACCGCCGCCTTCGACACCGACGCCACGATCGCGCCGCCGAGCCCTTGGCGGCGCATGATCGCGGCGGCCCTTCCGACCGCGGCGACGGCGCCGAGGTAGTGGACCTCCAGCTGCTGCTGGAGGTCGTCACGGCCGAGCCTCTCGATCGGGGCGAAGCGCGGCGCCGCGCCGGCACTGTAGAACAGCGCGTCCAGCCCGCCGAACTCCAGGACCACCCGCCGGAACAACGCATCGAGGCTCTCGTCGTCCCGCACGTCCACCCCGACGCCGATCGCCCTCCCGGGAAAGGGCCCTGCCGCGGTTCCGGCCACCGACTCCGCCGCCGTCGCGTCGAGGTCGGCCACCACGACGTGGGCGCCCTCTTGCGCGAATCGCACCGCGGCGCTCCTGCCGATACCGCTCCCCCCACCGATCACCACCACGATCCGCCTGGGAACCAGCCGGGTCGCGCGGTCGGCGGCGATCTGCTCCTCCAGCTTGCGGCGCTCCAGCGGCCAGTGCTCGAACTCGAAGACGTCCGCCTCGGGCAGAAACTCGAACCGGTCCACCGCCTCCGCATTCTCGATCGTCTCGAGGACGGCGCGGTAGCAGAGATTCGCGGTGACCGCACCGCGCTTGTCGTTGAAGGCCGTGATCATGCCGAGGCCGGGGACGAGGATCACCTTGGCCCAATCGTGCAACGGAGGCTGCCCCGTCGCGGCGTGGCGCCCATGATACGCTTCGTACTCATCGCGCGCCTCGGCGAGCAGACGCCTGGTCTCGGCGACCAGCGTCTCGTCGGGGGCCGCGCGATCGAGCGGGAGCCAGAGCGGAATGCGGCCGGCCCGGAGCAGGTGCTCCGGAGTCGCCATGCCCCGTCGAACCAGGTCGGGCATGTCACTCCGGTCGAGTGCCGCGAGGACATCGGCGCCGTCGTCGAAGTGGAGCAGCACGCGCTCCGGCAGGCTCAGCGCCCCGCGAACCACCGGCAGCAGCAGCTCCGCTCGACGGAGACGCTCTTCGGCCGAGGGT
>DATLHD010000072.1:0-3574 GCA_035540075.1 Gemmatimonadales bacterium | reverse complement strand
GCTGGCGTACTGCGGATCGAACGCGAGGCCCAGCAATCCCTGCTCCCCGCCAGTGGAGACCTTGGCCGAGAAGTCGAGGAACGGGGTGGGAAGCAGTGCACCGTTCTGCACGATGCGGATGGTGCCTCCCTTCTCCACGATTAACAGGCGTGGATCGCCGGCCGGAGCGGTGAGATAAAGAGGGAAGGCGAGGCCGGAGGCCACCTCCTGAAGACCCACCGGCACCGACCCGTCAGGGAGATCCGGCGTTTCACTTTCGAACTGTGAGCCGCAGCCACTGGCGGCGGCCGCAAGAAAGAGCGAAAGTGCTGTCTTCCACGGAATCGCAGGTGGCGATCCAGGGTGAATCCGCAACACGATGAAACGCCCTCTACCCGGGTGAGCGCAAGATCACGGCTCCGGCTTCTGGGAGGCTGTGCCGCCGCCGCCGTGGTGGCGTGCACGCCGCTGGGCTTCTGGGTATACGACGACCCTGGGCTCGAGGTCTCGCGCGTCCGGGTGAATCGCGACGCGAGCGCAGCGCCCGTGGTGGTCGGTCTCGCCGTCTGGAACCCGAATGACTACGACCTCACCACCTCCCGTCTGGAGCTCGAGCTCAAGCTCGACGGCATGGCCGTGGGCCGCTATTCGCGGGACAGCGTCGTTCCGGTTCCCACCGTCGGCCTAGCGGACGTGGCGCTGCCGCTCACCCTGCGGGGCCAATCGGTTCGCCAGCGCATGAGCGCCTTCCGGTCGGGAACCCATCGGTTCGCGGTAGAGGGCCGGGCCACGTTCTCCACCCCTTTCGGGCCGCGGAAGGTGCGCTTTGCGCACACGGGTGACCTCGCGTTCGGCGGCGAAGGCGAGGCCCACATCGCGACCAGCATCGCGTCGGACTCGCTCAAGATGCGAGGCCGACGGGGGATTTACGCCCCCAGGCTCCCCGGGGTCCGTCCGGCGCCCGATCAAGGGCCCCAGGGCCAGGCGCACGAGCCGCGCGGCGAGCCGCGGTAAAGGTAGCCTAGGCCTTCCCCGCGGCGCGCTCCAGCCGGTCGAGGTGGGTGATGGTGACCGTGATCGCGCCGAACTCCTCCTCCACCTTCCCCCGAAAGATGAAGGGCCCCTGATCGAAGAGGACGTGGCCGCGCTCACGGTAGACCCGTGGGAAGAGCACGGTCTCGATCAGCCCCTCCCCGTCATCGAAGGTCGCGAACTCCATCGGCTCGTCCTGGAGGGTGTGGACCGGCTTGGCGGTGGTGAGCATGCCGGCGAGCAGGACGTGGCGGCCAACGTGCCGGCCGAGCTCAATGCTGCGGCAGAGTTTGAACCGGGCCAGCTGGTCGGCATGGAGCCGCATGGGATGGGTGTCGGTGACGAACCCCAGGGCGGCGTATTCCTCCCGCCGCCGTCGCTCGGGGGAGTACTGCCGAAGCACGGGAATCGCTGGGGGGAGGTGGTCGAACCAGTCGCCGTTCGACTGCCGCTGGCCGGCGTCGACCATCCAGAGCATCATAGGGCGGGTCCACCCGTCGGCGATCGAGTCGAGCGCACCGACCTTGATCAGGGCGCGCAGATCGTCGGCCGCGATGCCGCAGCGGTGCTGGAGGTCGAAGACGGAGCGGAAGGGACGGCTGTCATCCCGAGGAAGCGTAGCGACCGAGGGATCTTGCCCGTGCCGGCAAGATCCCTCACTACGCTCGGGATGACAGGCGTCGCTATGCTCGGGATGACAGGCGTCGCTACGCTCGGGATGACAGCCCTCGCGCGCGCGCAGCACCCGCTCCGCCCCCTCCGCGCTGAGCCCCTTCACGAACTGGAGCCCGATCCGTACCTCCTTCCCGCGCCCGGTGCAGCGGAGCTCGCTCGCGTTCACGTCCGGCGGCCGCACCGTGAGCCCCATCCGCATCGCCTCCGCCACATAGGCGAACGGGGCGTAGAACCCGCCGCCGTTGCCGAGCACCGCCGCCATGAACTCCGCCGGGTAGTGCGCCCGCAGATAACAGGAGTGCTGCGCCACCTGGATGTAGCTCGCCGAGTGCCCCTTGCAGAAGCTGTAGCCGGCGAACGACATGATCATCTCCCACACCCGCTTGATCGTCTCGGGATCGCGCCCCAGCGCCACCGCGCCGGCGAAGAACTCCTCGGCGTACGCGGCGAGGTGTTTGGCGGGGCGCTTCTTGGAGAGCGACTTCCGGAGCCCGTCGGCGGTGGCGAGCGGCATCCCCGCGAACACCGCGCAGACGTTCACCACGTCCTCCTGGTAGACCATCACTCCGAAGGTCTCCGCCAGCGTGTCGCGCAGCACCGGGTGCAGCGGCTCGTAGGGCGCGCCGTGCAGCCGCTCGAGGTAGGTGCGTATGTAGTGGTTGGAGGCGGGTCGGATGATGCTGGTGTTGAGCACCAGGAGATCGAACGTCTCCGCCCGGCTCTTGGCGCAGAGCGCGCGGGAGGCGGGCGACTCGGTGTAGAACACGCCCATCGTCTGCCCGGTGCGGAAGAGGGCGCGGGTGGCCTCGTCCTCGCCGGCGTCGGAGGTGCTGTAGTCGATCCGGTGCCCGGTGTGGCGCTCGACGGCGGCGATCGCGTCGCGGATCACGGCGAGCGAGCGGTTGCCGAGGAGATCGATCTTCACCAGCCCCGCGTCCTCCGCGCCGTCCTTCTCGAGCTGGATCACGGGCACAGTGAGGTCGGGGTAGTCCTCCAGCGCCTTCACCGCGGGCTCGATCGGCACGTAATCGGTGAGCGCGGTGGGGACGATGACGACGCCGCCGGGATGGACCGACAGGTGGCGCGGCACGCCGACCAGCGGCGCCGCCATGCGGGCGAAGTCGCGCCAGCTGGGCGGGAGGTCGAGCCCCTGGAAGTTGGGATGGGTGGCAAGCAGCTCCTCCAACGGCTCATCCTCGAAGATCGGAATCCGCCGGGTGACCTCGCGGATCTCGCCCGCGGGTCGGCCGTGCACCTTGGCCACCTCGCGTAGCGCTCCCCGGAGACGGAAGCAGTTGTGGTTCGCCACCATCGCCGCCTGGGGACGGGGATAGGTGCGGAACACGTAGGCCAGCACCCGGTCGCGCTCGTCCCAGGGGAAGTCGAGGTCGATGTCGGGCGGATCCTTGCGCTCGGGATTGAGGAAGCGCTCGAAGAGGAGCCCGGTGCCGAGGGGCTCGACGTGGGTGATGCCGAGACAGTAGCTCACGATCGAGTTGGCCACCGAGCCGCGGCCGCAGTGGGTGGGGCCGTGCTCCACGATGTTCTTCACGACCAGGAAGTAGTCGGCGAAGCCCTTCTGGCCGATGATCCGGAGCTCGCGCTCCAGCCGCTCGCGGGTGACTGGCGCGACCGTGCCGTAGCGCCGCTCCGCGCCGGCATAGGCGAGCGCACGGAGCCGCTGGAACGACTCGTCGGGCTCGGCCAGGCGCGGCGCCACGATCCGGCCGATCGGGATGCGATACCGGCAGCGCTCGGCGATGATCTCGGTCTCACGCACCGCCTCGGGGCAGTCGGGGAAGAGGCGGACGATGTCGTCGGCGGGGCGGAGCCAGGAGTCGCGGGCGGTTGGGCAGTTGGGCGGTCGGGCGGTCAGGCGGTCTCAATG
>DATLHD010000071.1:0-5198 GCA_035540075.1 Gemmatimonadales bacterium | reverse complement strand
GACCGGCTCGAGCGGATCCGCGGGCAGCTCGGTGCTGGCCGCGTGCGCCGCGGCCGCCATAGCTACCAGGTGCGCCGGCGAGAGCGTCACGCCGGCGATGGTCGCGAGAGAGGCTGGCGGAATCTCGCGGACGTCCCGACCCGACAGCCGGTCGTAGATGGTCAGCGCGGCGAGCAATGTTCCGGCTGGAGCCGGGTGGTAACCGTCGCCGCTGTAGAGGGGAAGGTCGCCATTCGCGTCCAGCGCCTCCTTCCACGCTATGCCGACGGGTACCACGGCGCCGCCGACCGCCCGCGCCGCGGCGGTCGCCGACTCGCCGGCGGCCGGCAGCGACTGGGGAAAGGAGCGCCGGGCCCACGGCAGGAACAGCACCGGCCGTCCACCCGCCTCCCGAATCCTCGGCGCCAAGCGCATCGCGGCGATGACCAGCGTGTCCCGACAGATGCCGGCCGGCGTCGGCCCCTGCTGCAGCACCACGTACGCCCACTCACTCTCGCCGATCCGCGCGATGGCATCGGCGCCGGCCACGGTGTGGTCGATGACGGCCATGTTCGGCCCGGCCGACATGCCGATCCGCACCGAGTCTCCCGCGGCGTCCGCAACCTTCTCCACCATCGCCGGCAGATCATTGGCGTAGGTGAGGCTGTTGCCGATGAAGAGCATGGAGCGGCCCGCGTGGGGCTCCGTGGAGGTGGCCGGCGAGCAGCCCGGACCGAGCAGCACGAGCGCCGCGATCGGGAGTCTCCACATCCTCGTTCCTCGTCTGTGATGGGGTCCGAGTCAGGAAACGGCTCGGCGGCGGCGTCCGATGTCCTGGATGGAGACGTCCATGTGCCGATCGGCGGTACTCATCCTCATGATCACGGGCTGCGCGGCGGGCTGGCGCCGGATGAGGGCAGCCGTTTGACGCCGGACCGCTCCCGGGTGCAGTTTCGACCACCATGTGGGTGACGAACTCTCTCTGGTTCGAGACGGCGATCGTGCTGGGCATCTTCGCCGTGGGCAACATCCTCTTCGGCCACTTCGAGCAGCACAACCATCCGGTTCGCCGGCTGGCGAAGGTCGCGGTCGTCCTCGGCGTCACCCTGGGGCTCTCGATCACCGTTGGCCGCGTGTGGGGTCTCGGCTGGCTGCTGCTCCCACTTGCGGCGGCCGCGTACGTTCACCTGCGCTGGCTGCCGAAGCATGGCGTGAACGGCTGGACCGGTGAGCCGCGCGACCGCTACCTGGCCCTGGTTGCCTCTCGGAAGCGCGGCACGGGAGCGGCGTCGTGAGGGGCTACGTCCTCACCACCGGCGCTGCCGCCCTGCTGCTCGCCCTCGCGCACCTCGCCCGTATCCTTGCGGAAGGCACGCACCTGCTGGGTCAGCCCGCCTTCATTCTCGCGACGCTCGCGTCGATCGGCATCGGGATCTGGGCCGTCCTTCTCCTCAGGAAGCCCAGCGGGCGTGATCTCCGATGACCGAGGAAGTGAAGCTCTACGACGCGCACTACAGCCAACTGACGGCCGACGCCCAGGTGGCCGTCCGCCGCCGTACCTACGACGAGGATCTCGGCCAGTCCAGCTGGCTCACGGCGGCCCAGGCACTCGAGTTCTTCCGCCTGCTGGAGCTGGGCCCCGGACAGCGCGCCCTCGAGGTGGCGTGCGGATCGGGAGGCGTCACCTGCCGCATGGCGCGCGAGACCGGCGCCGTGTGCGTCGGCGTGGACATCAACCCCCACGGGATCGAGGCGGCGCAGGCCCGCGCGCGCGAGCAGAACTTGTCCTCGGATGCCACCTTCCGGATGGTGGACGCCGCCCAGCCGCTGCCGTTTCCCGACCAGTCGTTCGACGCGATCTTCTGCAACGATTCCATCAACCACATCCCGGGCCGTCTCCAGGTCTTCCGTGACTGGCACCGGGTGCTGCGGCCCGGGGGCCGTGCGCTCGTCACCGATCCCATCGTGGTGACCGGGCAGCTGACCAACGAGGAGATGCGTGTCCGCAGCTCGATCGGGTACTTCCTGTTCACGCCGGTCGGCAGCAACGAGCGGCTGCTGGCCGAGAGCGGCTTCGAGGTCCTCGAGGTGCGGGATGTCACCGAGGGGATGGCCTCGATCTCAGGACGCTGGCGGGACGCGCGCGAGGAGCTGCGACCGGCGCTCGTGGCGCTGGAGGGCGAAGAGGGATTCGAGGGCGTGCAACGGTTTCTCACCGTGGCCCATACCCTCGCAAGCGAGCGGCGCCTCTCGCGCTTCATGTATCTGGCGCTGCGACCACGCTGAGAAGGCCGGGTGGACGCTCCGTGAGGTGGGAGACTCTCCTTTGGGCGACGGCAATGCTCGCGCCAGGATGCGCCACCGGCGGCATCGGCCCGAGCGGACGGTTCACGCCCGTGGCCGATCACCATCAGCACCTCTTCAGCCCCGACATCGCCGCTCTTCTGGGTGACTCCAGCGGGGCGAGTCTCGATGCCGACGATCTCATTCCCCTCCTCGACTCGGCGGGCATCCGCCGCGCGGTCGTACTCTCGGTCGCGTACATGTACGGGAGCCCGCAGCGCGTGGTAGAAGACGAGTACGCCAAGGTACGGGCCGAGAACGACTGGACCGCCGTGCAGGCGGCGCGCTATCCGGACAGGCTGATCGCGTTCTGCGGCTTCAACCCACTGAAGGACTACGCGCTGGAGGAGCTCGCCCGCTGTGCCGGAGACCGGCGCTTCGGCCGCGGCATCAAGCTTCACTTCGGCAACTCGGACGTGCAGCTGGACGAGCCGGCTCACGTCGAGCGCCTGCGCCAGGTGTTCCGTGCGGCGAACGAGCACGGGATGGCCATTGTGGTGCACATGCGGGCGTCCATCTCCCGGAAGCGTCCGTATGGTGCCGCCCAGGCCAGAATCTTCCTGGAGCAGCTGCTCCCGCTCGCGGCCGACGTCCCGGTCCAGATCGCCCATCTCGCCGGGACCGGCCCTGGCTACGACGACCCGCCCGCCGACAGCGCCATAGCCGTGCTTGCCGACGCGGTCGTCCGCGGGAACCGGTACACCCGACGGCTCTGGTTCGACGTCGCCAGCGTGGTGGACACGGGGATCTCGCCGGTGAACGCCGCATTGGTTGCCCGGCGGATCCGGCAGGTCGGGATCGAGCGGGTCCTCTACGGCTCCGATGGAGCGGTAGGAGACAATCTCCGGCCCCGGCAGAGCTGGGCGGCGTTCCGCGGGCTGTCGCTCACCGACGACGAGATCGCCCGGATCGCCGACAACGTCGCGCCGTACTTCCCTTGAGCCCCATCCGACGACGATCTCGACGGTGAGCATTCTTCAGGCGATCGGCAACACCTCGCTGGTGCCTCTCAGCAAGGTCGTTCCACCCGACTGCGCCGGCATCCTCCTGAAGCTCGAGTGGGAGAATCCCACCGGCAGCATCAAGGACCGGATGGCGACTGCCGTCATCTCGCGCGCCGAAGCCGACGGTCGGCTGCGGCCCGGCGACACGGTGATCGAGTACACCGGTGGCAGCACCGGCGCGTCGCTGGCCCTGGTGTGCGCCGCCAGGGGCTACCGCATCCGGATCGTCAGCTCCGACGCGTTCAGCCGGGAGAAGCTGGACCAGATGGCGGCATACGGGGCGGAGCTCACCGTCGTGTCAAGCGAGGGCGGGCGTACGACAAAGAAGCTGATCCTCGACATGATCGAGGCGGCCCGGGCCCTGAGCCGTGAGCCCCACACCTACTGGACCGACCAGCTGAACAATCACGACTCCATCGCCGGCTATCACCCGCTCGGCGAGGAGATCTGGCGCCAGACGGGCGGGCGACTGGCGGCGTTCGTGCACTGTGTGGGGACGGCAGCCACTATCCGCGGCGTGGCCACCGTCCTGCAGCGGCACGCGACCGAGATCGAGATCGTCGCCGTGGAACCCGCCGAATCGCCGGTGCTGTCGGGGGGTGAGCCTGGGTCGCACAAGATCGAGGGCGTCGGGATCGGCTACATTCCGCCGCTCTGGGAGCCCTCGCTGGTGAACACTATTCTGCCGGTGCCGACCGACGAGGCGAAGGGCATGGTCCGGCGGCTCGCCAGGGAGGAGGGGATCTTCGCTGGCACGTCCACCGGCGCCAACGTGCTCGCGGCGATCCAGGTGGGGCGTCGCCTCGGACCGGGAAAGGCGGTGGTCACGCTGGCCGCCGATTCCGGACTCAAGTATCTGAACACGGACGTGTACCGGCATCCGGAGCGATAGAACATGCGTCAGATCGTGTCAGTGTTGGGCGCGGTGCTCATCCTCCTCCCCTTCGCCGCGAGCCAGCTCGGCCGCATGAGCACGGCGTCGGTCCCCTACCAGCTGCTCAACCTCATTGGCTCCGGCAGCACCGAGCTCGATGGCAATGCCTCGGCCAGCGCCGCGGGTGGCTCCGGCGACCAGCGCGACGCGACCGGCGAGTGGGACCATGCTACGCCGGTCTGTGGCGGTGGCGGACCAGTCCGACGATACTCATCACCGCCCAGACGACCTCGAGCAGGATGAATCCGTACTGGCGCTCCATCACGGCGACGACGGCGAGCAAGCCGGAGCCAATGAGGTTGAGCAGCTGGTAGGGGGCCGACGCCGTGCTCATGCGGCCGAGCTGGCTCGCGGCGAAGGGGAGGAGGATGAGCACCGCGCCCAACACTGACACGATCTGACGCATGTTCTATCGCTCCGGATGGCGGTACACGTCCGTGTTCAGGTACTTGAGTCCGGAATCGGCGGCCAGCGTGACCACCGCCTTTCCCGGTCCGAGGCGACGCCCCACCTGGATCGCCGCGAGCACGTTGGCGCCGGTGGAGGTGCCCGCGAAGATCCCCTCCTCCCGGGCGAGCCGCCGGGCCATGCCCTTCGCCTCGTCGGTCGGCACCGGCAGAATAGTGTTCACCAGCGAGGGCTCCCAGAGCGGCGGAATGTAGCCGATCCCGACCCTCGATCTTGTGCGGCCAGGCTCACCCCCCGACAGCACCGGCGATTCGGCGGGTTCGAATGCTCACGGTCGAGATCGTCGTCGGATGGGGCTCAGGGGAAGTACGGCGCGACGTTGTCGGCGATCCGGGCGATCTCGTCGTCGGTGAGCGACAGTCCGCGGAACGCCGCCCAGCTCTGCCGGGGGCGGAGATTTTCTCCTACCGCTCCATCCGAGCCGTAGAGGACCCGCTCGACCCCGACCTGCCGGATCCGCCGGGCAACCA
>DATLHD010000070.1:0-18687 GCA_035540075.1 Gemmatimonadales bacterium | reverse complement strand
GCGCCCGCGGCGTCCGATCTGCTGCTCTCTCCGCAGATCCGACCCACCGCGGCCGGTGACACGGTGCCCCGCCCGGCGGAGCTCCGCTGGGGCCAGATGCTGGTTGCCGCGGCGGCTCGGCTCGATCTGACGCCGCTCCGTCCGACCGCCTACTACCTCCTCGAGGCGTATTCGCCCGCCCAGGCGAACGGAACGCTGCGGCTCCGGGTGGCGGATTCCACGGGTAAGGCGATGATCACGACCGCTGAAACGCCGGTGCAGGTGCCGATGGGCGGCGGCGTGCTCAAGGGTCAGCTCGACCTCACCGGCTTGCCGCCGGGCAATTACGACATGGTGGCTGCACTGCAGCTGGGGGGAAAGACGGTGGAGCGCGCCGCGGGCTTCACCATGGCCGGGTTGGACGAGACGCTGGAGAAGGATGTCGTCCGCCGCGAGGCCGCCAAGGTGACCGACGAGGGCTACTTCGAGGCGATGGGCCAGGAGGAGCTCGAGCTGGCCAAGGAACCGCTGGTGATCGTCGCCGAGAGCGGCGAGCTGAGCAAGTGGAGCAAGGACCTGAGCCTCCGCGCCAAGCGGCGGTTCCTGGTCGACTTCTGGAAGCGTCGTGACCCGACGCCGGACACCCCGGTGAACGAGGCGCGGCGGGTGTTCTATGACGGGGTAGCCTACGCCGAGAAGCACTTCGGTGAGAAGGGCCGCGTCTCGGCGCCGGGCTGGAGGACCGACCGGGGCCGCATCTACATCAAATACGGGGAGCCGGAAGAGCAGCTGGACCGGGTTCAGGCCGGCCGCGCGGTGCCCTACCAGGTCTGGCGCTATCGACAGGGCCGCGACCGCTACTTCGTGTTTGCCGACCGCTCCAACGGGATCGGTGTCTATCAGCTGGTGCATTCGAACGACGTGAAGGAAATCGGCCTGCCCAACTGGCGCGAGATCGTGACCCAGGAAGGCGTCGCCGACATCGGACGATTTCTGGGTATCGACTTCTTCGACGGAAACACCGGCAGATGAGCCGCCCCATTACGTGCCCTTTGACCGAGGTGCGGAGTATGAATCGCTTTAGATCTGGTTTGGTTCCACTGATCGCCGTCCTGGCCGCCGTTGGCTGTAGCAGCGAGCCGACGGGGGACCTGCGAGACACTCCCCCCGAGCTGCAGGCGAGCCCCACTCAACTGTTCCTCGAGGTCGGCGAGACCAAGGAAGTGATCGTCGGGGCCGTGGACGGACAGGGGAACCCCCTCGAGTTCAATTACCAAGTCGCCGAGACGGGAACGGGTATCAGCGTCCGCCGCGACTCGTCCTACCTCCCGATCTTCGTGGACGACAGCACCCTGCAGGCACCGGAGACCGCAGCGCGGTTCAAGTTCCTGGTGACGGGGTCGACCTATACCTCCACCTCGTTCAACGTGACCGCGGGCGGAGATACGATCACGGTCCCGGTGCAGGTCGTCCCCCAGTCGGGCTTCGCCGGCACCTTCGACAATCCCACCCCGGCTCTGGGTGACACGATCACCCTGACGGCGGCGCCGGGCACTGCCTTCGCCGATACCGCCCAGCTGCGCCTGCCGGGCGTACCCGACACCATTCCGATCCACCCGATCATCGTGGCCCGCGGCGAAGGGGGCACCTCGCTCAGCTTCATCGCGCCGCCCAACGTGAACGGGCCCCTCATCATCACGGCGGTGACCTCGGCTTCCGCGCCGGGCTTGGTGTTCTCGCCGGCCACCGATCAGATCCTGCAGACGCCGCTGATCGACACGGTAGACGTGAACTACTCCACCGTTTCGGCGCCGCTAGGTACGACTGTGACGGTCACCGTCCCGGAGCCGCTGATCAAGGTTCCTCAGATCGTCAGCATCGTCCCGGTCGATGATACGACGTCCGATACGACGACGGTGCAGGTACAGTTCCCAGGTGAGATCCCCGGCCCTGCCGGCGGCGCCGCGAACGAGACGGCCCTCCCCGACAGCAGCGGCTTCACGTTCGAGGCCCCGGCCAACGTCGTTGGCCCCGGGACGGTGGTGAACTTCGTCTTCCCTGGCGGCTTCCAGATCGCGTTGCCGACGCGGCCCGGATTTACCAGCACGACCACGTTCGAGACCGTTCAGAACTTCGGGATCTCGAATCCGGCCCCGATCGCCTTCGAGTCCATCACGATCACCGCGTCCCCCGGGTTCTTCTTCGCCCCCACGGTGGGTGTGAACATCGGCGGCAATGCGGCGCTGGTGCAGAGCGTCGCCGGCGACGGCAGCTCCGTGACGATCCTGCCATTCCCCGGCTCGGCGGGGGCGCCCGAGATCGTCGGTGTGAGCCCGACGGGCTTCCCGCAGTTCCAATACACGATGAACTCGAGCACCTCGGTGACCGTCGGCGCCGCCCTTGCGGGCACCGAGTCGCCCGAGACCGCGCCCGTGCTCGCGATACCGTCCACCACCACGGACGGCGGTGGGTTCGCCGGCGCCTTCCTCGAATTCCCCACCCGGTGGTACCAGATCACGGTCGCGGCGCCGACCACGCTCACGTTCAATCTCGACTGGCCGTCGGGTGAGGATCTCGGCGCCTACATAACGACCGACCCCGCGGACGCCGCTGGGATCGTCGGCGTTGCTGACGCGGGCGGTGAGGGCGCAAATTCCGAGACCTCGGGACCGGTAGACCTCGCGCCGGGTACGTATTTCATCGGAATCCTGAACTTCTCGGAGACGAACCCGCCGTTCTTCACGCTGGGTATCAACTAGACCGTTAAGGACGAAACCCCCGCCGGAACACCGGCGGGGGTTTTCGTTTGCCATCCTTCATCACACTCGATCCTACACCAGCACGTCCGACCGCCTGGGAGACCGCTCGTCCCGGAACTGCCGCTGATACAACCGGGCGTACAAGCCGCCCCGCGCTAGCAGCTCCTCATGCGTCCCCTCCTCCACGATGCGCCCCCGGTCCAGCACTACCAGCCGGTCGGCCCGCTGCACCGTGCTGAGCCGGTGCGCGATGATCAGCGTCGTCCGACCGACGAGCAGCCGCGCCAGCGCATCCTCGATCAGCCGCTCGCTCTCCGTGTCGAGATTGCTGGTCGCCTCGTCCAGGATCAGCACCGCGGGGTCCTTCAGGATCGCCCGAGCGATCGCCACCCGCTGTCGCTGTCCGCCCGAGAGCTTGATCCCGCGCTCGCCGACCAGCGTGTCGTAGCCCTGCGGCAGCCGCTCGACAAACTCGTGCGTGTGCGCGGCCTTCGCCGCCGCCACGATCTCCGCCTCGGTGGCGCCCGGTCTGGCGTAGGCGATGTTCTCCCGGATGGTCCCGCTGAAGAGCGCGGGCTCCTGCGGCACCACGCCGATCGCTCCCCGCAGGTCCGCCAGGCGGAGCGAGCGGATGTCGTGTCCGTCCAGCCGGACCTGGCCCTGGGTGACGTCCCAGAACCTCGGCAACAGCGACACCAGCGTCGTCTTGCCGCCACCCGAGGGGCCCACCAGCGCCACTACCTCTCCCGGCGCCACCTCGAGGTGGACCGCCTCGAGCGTCCAGGGCATCGCGGGATCGTCCTGGTAGCGGAACGAGACGCCCTCGAAGGCCACCCGTCCCTCAGGCGGCCTCTTCAGCGCGGCCGGATGCGGCGGATCGGCGATCTCCGGCCTCATCTCCAGGATCTCGAACACCCGTTCCGCCGCGCCGACCGCCTCCTGGTACGCGCTGAAGCTGCCCGCCAGCGCGCCGATCGAGGCAGCGATCGTGATCGTGTATAAGAGGAAGGACACCAGCGCGCCCGCGGTGAGCTGACCTTCCAGTACCAGCAGCCCTCCCTGCCACAGCACGAAGGTCACGCCCCCGAACGTGGAGAGGGTGAGCATCCCGAAGAACACGCCTCGAATCCGAGCGCGCTGGATCGCCGCCTGGACGCTCGCACTGACCCGGTCGGCAAAGCGCGCACGCTCGGCAGGCTCCTGCACGAAGCTCTGGACCGTGCGGATCTGGGAGAATGCCTCCTCCGCCACCCCGGTCGCCTCGGCGAGTCGATCCTGGACCCCTGTGGTGATGTTGCGGAGCCGGCGCCCGAAGAAGATCGCGGATCCGACCACCAGCGGCGCCACCGCTAGAGCCGTCAGCGTGAGCCGAGGCTGGAGCCACGTCAGCAGCACGACGCCGCCGACCAGCGAGAGGATCTGGCGAGCGAACTCGGAGACCTGGTGACTCAGCACGCCCTGGAGCAGTCCGACGTCCGAGGTGAGCCGACTGGTCAGCTCCCCGGTCCGCCGCTCCGCGAAGAAGCCGGGCGGCATCTCCAGCAGCCGGGCGAACAGCTCCCTGCGTAGCCCGGCCACCGACCGCTCCCCCACGGAGCTCAACAGATACGTCTGGAAGTAGTTCAGCGCCGACTGGACGATGAAGATCGCCACGAGCGCGAGGGCGATGCGGTCGAGCATCGCTCGATCGCGCTCCACGAACGCTGCGTCGAGCAGATAGCGGACCGCCATCGGGAAGGCCAGCGCCAGCAGTCCGCTCGCCACCAGAGCCACGCTCGCGAGCGCGAGGTGCCAGCGATAGGGCCGCACCCTGGGCCAGAGGCGCACGAGCCGCCCCGGCGGCGGAAGGCGGCGCGTGGCGGCTTCCGTGATGGAATCGGTCATAGACCCGCGCGCCAGCTCAGTGGCCGACGTGACCGCTCACCGGGATGACCGTCTGGCGGGAGGCGTGATCGAGAATGATGAGCTGCGGCGCGGCCTGGCGGCCGAACGGCAGATTCCGGTCCACGCCCATCGCGGCGAAGAGCAGGGCCAGGTAGAGCAGCGAGTAACGGTACATCCCCCAGGCGACCGGCGTGATGGGACGCTCCCGGACCACGCGCAGGCAGTGCCACAGGAGCCGCGCGCCGAGCAAGGCGGCGGCGACGACGTAGAACGGACCGAGCGCGCCGAAAAAGAAGGGGAGGACCGTCAGCGGCAGCAGGATCAGGGTGTACACCAGCATCTCGTACTTGGTGCGGGCCTCGCCGCGCACCACCGGCATCATCGGGATGCCCGCACGCGCGTAGTCGGCCTGCTTGACCAGTGCGAGCGCCCAGAAATGCGGCGGCGTCCAGTAGAAGATGATGGCGAAGAGGTACACGGCGGCCAGGTCCAGTCGGCCGGTGACCGCGGCCCATCCCACCAGCGGCGGAAAGGCGCCCGCCGCGCCGCCGATCACGATGTTCTGCGGGCTCGAGCGCTTGAGCCATATGGTGTAGACGAAGACGTAGAACAGGAGCCCGCCGAGCGCGAGCCAGGCGCTGAGCGGATTGACCTGGAGCCAGAAGACCGCGAACGCCAGTGCGGCGAGCCCCAGCCCGAACGCGAGTCCAACGGCGGGGCTGATCCGGCCGGCGGGAATCGGCCGCAGCTTCGTCCGCGACATGCGGGTGTCGATGTCCCGGTCGAACCACATGTTGATGGCATTGGCCCCGCCCGCCATGAGGTAGCCGCCGACCACCACCCAGAGCACCAGGGTCGCCGAAGGGAGCCCCGCCGGGGTGATGAACATCGGCGCGACCGTGGTCACCA
The DNA here is from genome assembly GCA_035540075.1 of Gemmatimonadales bacterium. GTDB lineage: Bacteria > Gemmatimonadota > Gemmatimonadetes > Gemmatimonadales > GWC2-71-9 > CAVVWJ01. The sequence goes on along the minus strand of DATLHD010000070.1, from coordinate 13,156 downwards.
GCAGCAGCGAGATGATCCGGGGCTTGGTGAGCGTGACGAGATCCGCGGCCAGCGAAGGCTCCCTGGATTCCCACGCCTCCGAGGCCTTCAGCGGCGTGCGCGCGGAGTAGAACGCCAGTGCGACCAGCGCGGCCCAGATCACGGCCCCCACGAGAAGGTGCAGCGCACGGAGCCCGGTGGGGAGCAGGTGCAGGATCATCACCGCGGCCACCGCGATCTGGACCAGCGTGGCGCCCAGCACGATGGTCGCCCAGCGCCGCACCGCGGCTGTCTCCATGGCGCGCGACCGGCGCAGCCGGCTCACCAGCAGTCCAAGCACGACCAGGAACCCCAGCGCGAGGACCCGGTGGCTCCAGTGCAGCCGCGCGAGGTCGCCCGCGGGCGGCAAGGCGCTCCCATTGCAGAGGGGAAAGCCCAGGCAAAGAAGGCCGGCGTCGAAGTTGGCGACCTGCGCACCGAAGAGGATGACCACGAACCCGAGCGCCGCCGTGGCGAGCACCAGCCCGTGGTCGCCGTGACGCTGCTCCTGTGCGACTGGGGCCGGAACCTCCGGGTCTGCCCGGAGGCCGATCACGAGGAGCGTGGCCAGAAGCACCATCGCGTTCGCGAAGTGGGTGATGACGACCCAGGGCGGGAGGACCAGCTTGACGGTGACCGCGCCCAGAAGGACCTGCACCACCAGCAGGAATCCCGCGAGGAGGGCGGGGTTCCGCAGCGCGGGCTCGCTCCGATGCCGACGGAGTGCCACCACCGCAACCGCGAACACGAGAGCGCTCACCAGCGCCGCGGCCCAGCGGTGACTGCTTTCGATGAGCGTCGGGAGGTCGAGTGGCGGGAACCACTCGCCGTCGCAGCGTGGCCAGTGGTCGCCGCACCCCATGCCGGACCCCGTGATCCGGACGATGCCGCCAAGGACGATGAGCCCGACGGCGAAGCCACTGCCGGCCCAGGCCAGGCGCCGGAGCAGTCGAGACCGGTCCGGCGGGTTGGTTCTAGTCAAAGGAAACGTCGCCTTCACAGAGTAAGGCCGGAAAGAACGGGGCCCGGCAGGCCCTTGTCAAGGTTACATTTAGCCATGCCATCACCACCTGCAGCCGACGCCTGGGGCGAGCGACTTCCTCGGCATCTCGGCCTCTGGAGCGCCATCGCGGTCCTGGTCGGCTCCACCATCGGCAGCGGCATCTTCCGGGTACCCGCAAGCGTGGCCGGGCGACTTCAGGAGCCCGGGCCTGTGGTCGTCGCCTGGATCGTGGGCGGCGTCATCGCTCTCTTCGGCGCCCTGACCCTGGCCGAGCTGGCGGCGGCGCTCCCACGGTCCGGCGGGGTCTTCGCCTATCTCCTGGAGGGCTTCGGGCCCCTGCCGGCCTTTCTGTTCGGCTGGTCCGAGCTCACCGTCATCCGCGCCTCCGCCCTCGGTGCCATCTCCACTATTTTTGCCGAGTATCTCGGTTACTTCCTCAAATTCACACCGTCGCAGGTACAATACGTCGCCGCCGTCGCCATCGTGGTGATGGGCATCCTCAACTACATCGGGGTGAAGAACGCCGCGCGCTTCATGAACCTGGTGACGGCGCTCAAGTTCGGGTCGCTGGCCGGGCTTGCCCTCCTGGGCTTCACCGCCGGGCAGGGGAGCTGGGGACACTTCACTCCCGCGTTCTCGGGCGGGGTGACGATCTCCCTGGTCGCGACCGCGCTGATCGCCATCATGTGGACCTATGACGGCTGGGCGGACCTCTCCTTCATGGGCGGCGAGGTGAAGGATCCGGGGCGGACGCTCCCCCTCGCGCTCATCGTCGGCACCTCCGCCATCGTCGTTGTTTACCTGCTGCTCAACTTCGCCTACATCTACGTGGTGCCGCTGACGGAGATGGCCCGCTCGCCGCTCATCGCCGCCACCGCCGCCGAGCGCATCACGCTGTTCGGGAACGCTGGCGGCGCGGTGATCTCCGGGGTGGTGATGGTCTCCTGCCTCGGCGCGCTGACCGGGTCCATGATGACCGGTCCTCGGATCTTCTTCGCCATGGCCGACCGGGGCCTCTTCTTCCGCGTCGTCGCGCGCGTGTCGCCGAGATACCAGAGCCCATCCACCGCGATCGGGTTGGCGACGGTGCTGGGCGTGGTCTACGTCCTGCTGAACGACTTCCAGCAGCTCGCCGACAAGTTCATCCTGGGGATCTGGCCGTTCTACGCGCTCGCCGTGGCGGCCGTGTTCGTGCTGCGCCGCACGCGCCCTGAGCTCGAGCGGCCCTACCGGACCTGGGGCTATCCGGTGGTGCCGCTGCTGTTCCTGCTCGCATCGCTCGGGATGGTGGTGAACGCGCTGGTGACGGACCCGGTGAACACGGGGGTCACCTTCGGGATCATCCTCGCTGGGGTGCCGGTGTACTACGCGTGGCGGGGGTTGAGCGGTGGGCCGACGGCTCCGGAGCGGGCGGAAGTGTCAACGTAGGCCGGACCGAGCCTACTCTGTCATCCCGAGCGAAGCGAGGGATCTTCTCACCCGGGCTCGGGACAACCGTTGAGAACATCCCTCGCTTCGCTCGGGATGACATGCGTCCGTCCGCCTTACCGTGACATTGGTCTACCGCAGGGGCGCGATCTCCAGCCCGATATCCGCCGCCATCACGCTGTGCGTGAGTACTCCGACGGAGACGAAGTCCACCCCCGCCTCCGCGTACTCGCGCACGTTCGCCAGCGTGATTCCCCCCGTCGCCTCGATCTCGATCCCCGGCACCATCTCCCGCGCGCGCCGAGCCCAGGCCCGTACTGTCGCGGGCGGCTGATTGTCCACCAGGAGCCGCGTCGCGCCGGCAGCGCAGGCTTCCTCCAGCTGGGCTTCGGTCTCCACCTCCACCTGAAGCGAGGCCACGCCCCGTCGGCGGCCGTCGGCCAGGGCTGCCGCCAGCGTGTTGCCCTCCCTGCGCAGCGCCTGCCAGTGGTTGTCCTTGACCATCACTTCATGGGCGAGGTCGAAGCGGTGGCGGGTGCCTCCACCGGCGAGCACGGCTGCCACGTCCAGCACGCGAAGCCCCGGCGCCGTCTTTCGCGTGTGGAGGATCCGGCAGCCGGTGCCCGCCACCGCGTCAACGTACGCGCGCGTGGCGGTTGCGATGCCGCTGGCGCGCTGGAGAAGGTTGAGCATCGGCCGCTCGGCCCGGAGGATTCGGCCGAGGGGCCCATGGACGACGCCCGCGACCGTGCCCGCCGCCACCGTGCGACCCTCCGGCGCGCGCCATTCGATGCGGCACTCGCAGGCTCGGGCCACCGCGTCCGCATATGCGGCGCCGGCGACGATCCCACCGCTGCGATACTCGATCCGCCCCTCGCCGGCGACGCCGGCGGGCACGGTGAGCACCGTGGTGATATCGGTCGCGCCGTCCTCGGCGAGGGCAACGGCCGCGATGCGCTCGGCGTCCGGCGTCACCGGCCGAGCGCGACCATCCGGTCGATCGCCCCGCGGGCGCGTGCCGCTATTTCGGGAGGGACGGTGATGTGATACCGGTCGTGCAGGAGCGAATCGCGCACGCCGGCGATGGTGATCGCCTTCATGTAGGCGCAGACCGCCTCGGGGTCGGCCGCGACGAACCGCTTGCTGGGCGCCATCTGCCGCATGCGGTGCATGATCCCGGTCTCGGTGGCGACGATGAACTCCGGCGCCGGGCTCTCTACCGCCCGCCGGATCATCCCTTCGGTCGAGGTGATGTGAAGGCCCTTGGGATCCACATCACCGTGGCCCATCTCGTAGATCAGCTGTCCCGCGCACCCGCACTCGGGATGCACCAGCACGTCGGCGTCCGGATGGGCGGCACGCGTCGCGTTCAGCGTCTCCGCGCGGATGCCGCGGTGGACGTGGCACTCGCCCATCCACACCTCGATCCGACGGTCAGGCCGCATCCGCCTGGCGTGGGCGCCGAGGAAGAAGTCCGGCAGGAAGAGGATGCCCCTGTCGGCCGGGATCGCGTCGATCACGTCGAGGACGTTGCCGCTGGTGCAACAGTAGTCCAGCTCGGCCTTGACCTCGGCCGTCGTGTTGACATAGCCGACGGCGACGTAGTCCGGAAACTCCCCCTTCCAACGGCGCACGTCCTCCGCAGTGATGGTCGCGGCCAGCGAGCAGCCGGCCTCCAGGTCGGGCAGCAGCACCCGCTTGTCCGGCGAGAGGATCGCCGCCGTCTCCGCCATGAAGTGGACGCCCGCGAAGATGATGACGCTCGCCGGCGTCTTTGCCGCCTGACGGGAGAGGCCCAGCGAGTCGCCCACGAAGTCGGCGACGTCCTGGATCTCCGGCCGCTGGTAGTTGTGCGCCAGCACCACGGCGTCGCGCTGCCGGGCGAGCTTCCGGATCTCGCGCTGGAGCTCGGCGATCTGCGCCGGGCTCTCGCGGGTAGGCTCGATGACGGGAAGCTCGATCCGACGTGGCGGCGGCAGCACCTCGTCCGACGGCGCCCGGGAGATCATGCGGTCTCCCGGCGGAGGCCCGCGGGCGGATAGTCCAGCCGGCGGTGCCCACCGCGACTCTCGCGCCGGCGCCTCGCGGCCTGGGTGATGAGCGTCGCGACCAGCAGCTGGTTGCGGGTGCGCCAGGCGTCCTCCGGCGTCTCCCGCGTGAGCCGCGCCAGCTCCTGCTCGGCGTGGAGCAGCGACGACTCGGTCCGCTGGACGCCGACGTCTGCCGTCATCAGCCGGCGCATGCTCAGCCGGGTTTGCTCGCAGTCGCCATCGGCGCCAGTCTCCCGCTGGAGTGGAACGTCCTTTGGGGGGGCGGGGTGTTTCTCCTTCTCGCCCTCGTCCGCCAGCGCATGGCCCGCGCGGTCGGCGAAGACCAGTCCCTCGAGTAGGGAGTTCGACGCCAGCCGGTTGGCGCCGTGCACGCCGGTGGAGGCCACCTCACCAACGGCCCAGAGCCCCGGCACGGTGGAGCGCCCCTCGAGATCGGTGCGAACGCCGCCCATCGCGTAGTGGAGCGCCGGGGCGACCGGGAGGAGGTCGCGCGCAGCATCGAGCCCGTGGGAGCTGAGGATGGTGGTGATGCCGGGGAACCGGGTGGGGAAGTCCTCGATGTCGCGGGCGTCGAGCCAGGCGCCGCCCGTGGCATCCGCCGCGGCGACGGCTCGGGCGACGACGTCCCGAGGAGCCAGCTCGCCCCGGGGGTCGGCATCGAGCGCGAATCGGTGCCCGTCCCGGTCCACAAGGATGGCGCCCGCGCCACGCACGGCCTCCGAGATGAGTGGAGCGGGGTTGACCTCGGGCAGCTTGAGCGCGGTGGGGTGGAACTGGAGGAATTCCAGGTCGCGAAGCTGGGCGCCGGCCCGGTGCGCCAGCGCCCATCCGTCCGCCGTGGCCACCTTCGGATTGGTGGTGATTGCGTACAGCTGACCCACGCCGCCGGTGGCCAGCACGACGGCGCTGGCCGGAATGATCCGCGCCTCTCCCGCTGACAGCACCGCCACACCGGCGGCTCGACCTTCGCCGAGGAGGAGCGCGGTGACCTCGGTGTGCTCCATCAGCTCGACCAGCGGATTCGAGCGCACGACCTGGGCGAGGCAGCCGATCAGCGCCGCGCCGGTGCGGTCGCCTCCGGCGTGAATGATCCGGGGCCGGGTGTGGGCGGCCTCAAGCCCGAACCCGAGCCGCCCGTCCGGTCCGCGATCGAACCGAGCGCCCAGCGCTAGAAGCTCGTAAATCCTTCCGGGGCCTTCACTTGTGAGGATGCGAACGGCTTCGGGGTCAGCCAGGCCGTCACTGGCGGCCATGGTGTCGGCCGCGTGCTGGCTGGGGCTGTCACCAGGACCCAGAGCGACGGCAATGCCTCCCTGAGCCCACGCGCTCGCGCTGTCGGCGAGCGTTTCCTTGGTGAGCACTACTGCCCGTCGCCCTTCGGAAGCCAGCCTCCATGCGCTCCAGAGGCCTGCGATGCCCGTACCTACGATGACTGGGCGGGGGAGAGTCATGGTTGGAAATATACGGCGGGAAAGCGGTAAGGCGGTAAGGCGGACGAACGCATGTCATCCCGAGCGAAGCGAGGGATCTTCTCACCCAGGCTTCGGGACAACCGTCGAGAAGGTCCCTCGCTTCGCTCGGGATGACAGAGTAGGGTCGGTCCGCCCTACCTCACGTCCTCACCCGCACGATGAGCCAGAGCGCGGCGAGGGCAAAGACGATATTCGGCATCCACGCCGCTACAATCGGATCCACCACACCACCTGCCCCCACCGCCTTCATGATCTGGGTGAGGAGCAGGAACAGGACGGTCGTCCCCAGACTGATCGCGATCCCGACCGCCGCACCGGCCCGTGGATTGGTGATCGCCAGGGGCGCGCCGAAGATGGCGATGATGAAGCAGGTGACCGGGATCGCCACCTTGAGGGCCCGTTCCACCATCAGCTTATTGGCGTCGTTCCCCGAGCGGCGCAGGGCCTCGATGTAGCGGCCCAGCTCCGCGTAACGCATCTCGTCGGGCGCCTTCGCCTCGGCCAGCAGGTCCGCCGGCGATTGGGTCAGCGCGCGGAGTCGCATGGTGTTGAAGCTGAACATCGCCTGCTTGCCGGGACCGGCGATGATGCGGCTGGCTCCGTTCCGCACCCGCCAGGCCCGGGTGGAGTCGTCCCAGCTGGCGCTGTCCGCCGTGATCACCAGCCCCGGGTACTCCACGCCGGACCCCTCGCGCTCGAACATGACCTGCTTGAGCTGACGGTTGACTACGTCGAGCGATCGGATGGTGTATATCCATCCGAGGTCGCCGCGGTAGACGAAGTTGTAGCGGGTCCGGGTGGGACGTGCCGCTTTCGCCTTCTGCAGCTCCAGTTGCTTCGCCGTCGCTCCCGGGGCCAGCTCGCCCACGATGAATGCCAGCACCGAGGCGAGCGCCGCCGCCGCGAACACCGGCAGCATCAGCCGGTGGAAGCTCTGGCCGCCCGCCTTCGCGGCGGTGAGCTCGGAGTACCGGCCCATGGCGCCCACCGTGAAGACCGTGGCCAGCAGGACGGCGGCCGGCATGACGATGAACATGTTCTCCGGAATCGAGTACACGTAGCTCACCGCGATCTCCCGCATGGTGAGCCCGCGGTCGAGCAGCCGGTTCAGGGTGTCGGTGAGGTTGATCAGGATGGAGACGATCGGGAGGCCGAGCGCGGTCAGCACGAAGATCCGTACCCAGCTCGCGAGGACATAGCGGTCCAGCGTGCTCATCGCCCTCATGGCGACTCTTTCCTCAGGCCCAGGCGGCTGACCGCCGGCCGGCGATGCCGTAGCCGTCGCCACAGGTGGCGGATGCCGTCCAGCACCTCCTGGAAGTCGCCGCCCCGGGTGGAGCCCGTTTCACGGCGCACCCGGTAAAGCCCGATCAGTCCGAGGATCGTGAGAACGATGTTGGGGGTCCACATGGCCGCCCAGGGCGCCACCAGCCCCCTGTCCGCCAGGCTCTCACCGGCGGTCAGCCCGACATAGTGGACGGAGAACACCAGCAGCCCGCCGCCGATCACCAGCCCGATGCCTCCCCTGGGGAACCGGAGGGCCATCACGAGCCCGATGATCACGAAGGACATGCAGGCCGTGCTGATCGCCCACTTCTTGTGGACCTCGACCTCGTAGCGCGCGGCCCGTCGCTGGGCGTCCTGCCCCCGGTCGATCGCGGTCGCGGTCAGCGACCAGTTGGAAAGCGACGGTCCGTGGAGTCTCTGGGGTGAGGTCGGCCGGGGCGCCATTGGGCCGGATGGCCGCTCGGGACGGGGCCGCGCCTGGGCCGGGGTTTTCCCCTGCGCAGGCTTCCGGCCCTGGGTACCCTGGACGGTCCGCCCCTGTGTGGCACTCTGGGCTTCCGCCGTCCTCGGAAGGACGAGCGCCTGCACCCGCTCCATCCAGCCACAGTAGGCCGGCAGTGGCTTCGGACCGGGCAGGGTGTCGTCGGGGAGCGGGGGGAGCGCCAGGAGGACGCGCAGGTCGTCGCGCAGGAGGTCCCGACGGTCCCGCCGCGCCTCATCCTCCTCCTGGTCGGCCTCGCGGATCACGGAGAGCATCTCGCAGGTGCTCATTTCCCGATCGCCCCGGATGGACTCGCCGGTGTTCCGCTGGAGCTCGTCGAAGACGTTCTTCACCCGGATGTCGTTGACCCGGAAATAAGTCAGCTGGAACCCCGCAGGGTCCGTCGGGCGGTACTGGTGGATGCTCCCATCGAAGAGTCTGAGGCTCAGGTCGGTCTGTCCCTCCGCGTAGGCCATCAGCCCGCTGTCGGCGTAAATGATCCGACGGTTGGCGTCTCCACTCATGTCGTAGATAGTGACTTCCCGGAGCCGACCCGTCACGCCGTCGATCCGGTTCGCGCGGAGGAAGTACTGCGAGGGGGGCACCTCGTTGATGACCTGCTCCTGGAGCTCGAAGGTGGGCTTCTTGCGCCCGATGTCGATCAGCAGGCTCCGGAGCCGCGCGTTGCTCCGGGGGAGCACCTGGTCCACGAAGACGAAATTGAAGGCCGACATGAACACGCCCCAGGCGAACACCGGGAGCAGGAACTGGTACACGCTGATCCCGCTCGCCCGCATGGCCGTGATCTCGTTGTCGGCGGCCAGGTGGCTGAAGGCGTAGAGCACCGCCAGCAGCACCGCCATCGGCAGGGTCATGGCCACGATGAACGGGATGCTGAGGGCGAAGACTTCGGCGATCACCGTCCAGGGCAGGCCCTTGCCCACCAGCGACCCGAATTTCTTCGCGATCTGGCTCAGCAGCATGATGCTGGTCAGCGCCGTGAGGGCGAAGAGGAAGGGAGCCGCCAGCTGGCGGAGGAGGTACCACCTGATCAGTCGCACGTCAGCTAACTTAATTACTCGTAAGGGGTTGTTGAAGGCGTGCCTGAAGCTATATTCTGGGAATTCGACGCTCCCAAGCCCCGCATCGACTCCATAGAGTGACACGGATTCTGGTCGCCCTGGGCTGCCTGCTCGTGGTGCCCCAGGTCGTCGCCGCACAGTCGGACACCACGGGGCTTGGGCTTCGCCTCGGTTTCGGTCAGCCGGCGCTTCAGCTGCAACAGCCCGCCGTACTCCGGGCCCCCTGGATGGGGGCGCCACGGAGCACGCCGGCGTTGCGGCTCGCGGCCTTCGACAGCACCATGGACGCGGCGCTGGCCACGGACCGCACCGTGCGTGCCGTGGGCCTCCGGCTGGCGACACTCTACGGCACGCCGTTCCAGGCCGCTGACTCCCTTCAGGGGGAGGTCCCCGCCGAGCGGCGCAACCCGCTCGGCCTCCCCTCGAAGTACGCGGATCTCGCCCTCGACGGTCAGGCGCGTCTAGAGATCAGGACGGACCGCACCCGCGAGGAGCAGTGCACCCCCGCGCTGTCGGTGGACCCGTCCTCGGGCTGCCGGGGGACCTTCCGCACCCCCAGCCTCGACAACCAGGTCAACATTCGATCCACCGGCGTGCTGGGGCGGCGAGTCCACGTCAACGTGGACTTCGACACCGAGCGCGAGTACACCAGCAACAACGAGTTCCAGGTCTATTACGAGGGGCTCCAGGACGAGGTCGTCCGGCGGGTGGACGTGGGCACCGTCCTCTTCCAGCCGCCGGCTTCGCGCTTCATCACCGCGGCGGTGCCGGCCAACAACTTCGGCGTGAACGCGGTCTTCGACTTCGGCCCGCTCCAGCTCCAGACGCTCGCCGCGACCCAGAAGGGGAGCGTCATGGCCGAACGGAGCTACACCATCGGCCAGACCACCAGCCAGGCGCAGGACCGCCAGGCCCGCGACCTCGATTTCGAGGCCGGCCGGTTCTTCTGGGTGGTGGACCCGGACAGCGTGCCCGGCACGCCCGCGGTGGACATCCTGGAGCTCGATCCCGCGACGATCCCGGCCACCTACCGCCCGACCGAGGTGCGGCTCTACCGCTACCGGGCGGCGAGCGGCAGCAGTGGCGTCAATCCCAACCTGGGCGGGATCACCGCCTCGGCGCGGCGCGGGGACGGCCAGGAGCCGCTGGCGCCGGTGCGCTGGGAGCTCCTGACCCAGGGCACCGACTACTACGTCGACGACTCGGGCCTGTGGGTGGTGCTCGCCACCAAGCTGGATCAGAACGACTATCTCGCCACCAGCTTCCGGACCGCGGCGGGAACCACGATCGGCACCTTTCCCCAGGTGGACCAGGGCCCCGGCTCCAACGACGTCCTCGAGCTCATCGCCGAGCCGCAGCAGAATCAGACCCGGCGCACCTTCCGGTTCGAGATGCGCAACGTGTACCGCGTCGCCGGCGCGGACCTCGACGTCACCTCGCTGGAAGTCGGCATTACGCTCAACCGCTCCGAGCGGCCGGTCACGGGCTCGGCCCAGACCTATCTCCAGCAGCTCGGCCTCGCGGTGCCGAACGACCCCGTCGTCTTCGACCGCGAGAATCGCCTGTGGCCCCGCGCGCGGGATCCCGAGGCCTCGAATGTGGTGAACGACCGCTTTATCGTCTTCCCGCACCTCGAGCCGTTCGCCGACCCGAGCAAGCTCTCACCCAACGAGATCTCCGACTCGCTCTACCGCACGCCGGTCTACCTGCTGCTGACCGAAGGGCCCACAGCCAAGTTCGCGCTGCGGTTGCGGTACAATGCCTCGGGCGGAGGCGACCGTTCCAACTTCAACCTCAACGCCCTGCAGATCCGCGACGGCAGCGAGCAGCTCTACGTCGGCGGCCGGAAGCTGGTCCGCGACGTGGACTACCGGATCTCGTACGACGTCGGCCAGGTCACCTTCATCAACCCGGACGAGCTCTTCGGGCAGGGGAGCGTCCAGGTCCAGGCGCGCTTCGAGGAGCGCGGGATCTTCGCGGTGGCCCCGACGACGATCCTCGGCATGTCCACCCGCTACGCGCTGGGCGATCGGAGCTCGATCAACCTGATCGGGCTCTATCAGCAGGAGGAGAGCGCCTTCAATCGCCCGGCCCTCGGGTTCGAGGCCACGGCCAACCTGATCGGGGGGGCCAACACCCAGCTGCAGTTCCGTCCCCAGGGGATCACCCGATTCCTCAACAGCCTCACCTCCAGCCCGACGACCGCGCCATCCGTCCTGGACGTCAATGCCGAGATCGCCTTCAGCAAGCCGGACGCGAACCGCTCGGGCGAGGCGTACCTGGAGGAGTTCGAGTCGGAGGCGGGGCTGCAGATTCCCATGCGCGAGGCGGAGTGGGAGTTCGGCAGCGCGCCGCAGGAGGCCGTGGGCCTGGAGGACATCGGCTTCTCCGCTTTCGACCCCGCCGACGCGGTCCAGCTGGTCTGGCAGAGCCTGGTGCCGATCTCCCCCTCCGATTCTCGGCCGATCGAGATCCGGCCGCAGGATATCGACCCGTTCATCCGGCTGGCCGGGCGAGGGGAGCTGCCCGAGGATGTGCTCTACACGACGCTGCACGCCGACACCGCGGGCGGCGTCGTCCAGCGCAACAACACCTCGCGCTGGTCTCAGCCGAGGCGGGACCTCGCTCCGCGATGGCGCTCGATGGTGACGGGGCTCAGCACCACCGGCCTCGACCTCACCCGCAACGAGTTCCTCGAGTTCTGGGCCCTGCAGCCGCCGGGCGACTCGGCCAACCTCGCCGGGCTCCGTCTGGTGATCGATCTGGGTACGGTGAGCGAGGACGCGATCGCGCTCGCGCCGGACACCATGACCGTGAACGGTGCCGACACCGTTTTCACGGGGCGCCAGCTGGTCGGCCTCGGCGAGCTCGACACCGAGCGCACCGACGTCGGCATCTTCAACGCCGAAGTGGACGACATCGGCATCCTGGGCGACCGCCCTCCCATCTTCGAGGTCCCCGGCGGGCCCATCGGCGAGCTGGAGTTGTGCTCCCGCACGCTGGACGATGGGCTGCTGATCTTCCCCTGGGGCGACCTCAGCGCCCGCTGTACCCGCGGCAACGGGGCGCTCGACACCGAGGATCTCGACGGCGACCAGCTGCTCAACGCCGCCGGCTCGCGCGAGGATGTCTTCCGCTACATAGTGGACCTCCGCCGGGACGACTACCACGTGCGCGACGGCGTCACCCAGCGCGACGCGCAGGGCCGCACTGCCACTTGGCGGCTGTACCGCATCCCGCTCCGTGCGCCGACCGACACGATCGGCAGCCCGAGCATGCGGCTGGTGAAGCACCTGCGGATCACGTTCGCCACGCCGCCGGATGCCGCCGATCCCGACATCGTCGCCAAGCTGGCCATGGCGCGGATGCGGTTCCTGGGCTCGCCCTGGACCCGCCGTTCCGACACCCCGATCCTCGGCCTGAGCGGGTCGGTCGGCGAGCCCCACGGCGAGGTGTCGGTCAGCATCGTCAGCACCGAGGACCGCGACCTCGACTACCGCTCGCCTCCCGGCGTCGCGGACCAAGTGCAGACGAAGGGCGGCGACCAGCAGTCCGGCGGCAGCCAGATCAACGAGCGCAGCCTCCGCATCCTGGGCGAGGATCTTCGCCAGGGCGAGCGCGCGGAGGCCTATCTCCGCTTTCCGGCGGGGCCGCAGAACCTGTTGACCTACCGGACGCTCAGGGCATGGTTGCGGGGCCGCGGAGCGGGATGGGCGGAACACGACCTCGAGGCCTTCGTCAAGCTGGGCAGCGACGACGACAACTTCTACCTGTTCCGGGCGTCCGCCCGGACCGACTCCTGGGAGCCCGAGGCGATCATCGACCTCGAGACCTGGCGGCGACTGCGGGCGGAACTGGAGAACCGCTGGCTCGCGGGCGAGCCGCCTTCGGGGGCGGCGGAGTGCGGCACCCAGAACCCCTTGGCGTACGTCGCTTGCGAAGGACCCTACGTGGTCCACCTCACCGATCCCGGGATCAATCCGCCCAATCTCGCCTCGGTGCAGGAGCTGTCCGCCGGCATCTACCGGGTCGGGTCCACCGTGACCGTGCCGCTCGTCGAGCTGTGGGTGGACGACATCCGGCTGAGCGATCCGGTGTCGCAGACCGGCACCGCGATGTCGCTCGACACCAGGCTGGCCGCCTCGGACGTGGGCAACCTGAGTGCCGCCTATACTCGGCAGAGCAGCCAGTTTCGTCAGATCAGCCAGGACCCGACCTACCGGGCCACCGACGCGCTCCTGATGACGGGCAATCTCCGGCTCGATCGGTTCCTCCCCACCTCGTTCGGGCTGGCGATGCCGCTCACGGTGAGCCACGCCCGCCAGAACGTGGAC